>JBIOUY010000115.1:0-2013 GCA_044867445.1 Gemmatimonadales bacterium | reverse complement strand
GAGCGGGCGCCCTTGGGCTTCTTCCCTGAAGCTTCGAACCCTGCCGTTGCCAGCAACGCACGTCAGAGCGGGGACGGATCTACGAACACCTATCCGGAGCTACGCTGCTGCGATCACGCTCAGCCCTCCAATCAGCGAGCTCACTCGTGCCGTGCGACCTCGTGTCGCACCGAGAAAATCGAATCCCTCTCCCCCGACCTCAAGGTGCACAATCCGGGTCTTGGCCGCCTTCGGCTCCAGGCCGAGCTCAGCCAACAGGTCCGTCAGCCGCGTCAGCGCGGCTTCGGCCTGTCCGCGGGACGAGCACATGACGATCACGTCGTCGGCGTATCTCACCAGCACGCCGTGCTCGCGTGTCGACCATGCCCGGTCCAGCCGGTGTAGGTAGACATTGCAGAGCAACGGTGAAACAACACCGCCTTGTGGGGTGCCGGTGACCGGCCTGCGCACCGTGCCGTCCTGCATCACCCCGGCGCGAAGCATCGCGCGGAGCAGTTTCAGGACGCCCTGGTCGCAGACGCGTTCCTCGACCGCCTGTATCAACTTCTCGTGTGGAATCGCCTCGAAACAGTTGGCGATGTCCGTCTCAACCACCCACCGTCTGCCCCGCCAGGACTCATCAATGAGCACCTGCAGAGCGTCGTGTGCTGCCCGCTTGGGCCGAAACCCGAACGAACCGTCGGCCATGTCGGCCTCGAAGATCGGCTCGAGCACGATCTTGCATGCGGCCTGCACGATACGGTCACGAACAGCGGGAATCGACAACGGCCGCCGCTCCAACACCCCGGGCTTGGGTATAAACACCCGCCGTGCCGGCAACGGACGATAGCCGCCGTCCCGTAGTTCGCTGGCCACCTCGTCGAGCAGCCGGTCAACCCCGTACTCCTCGACCATGACCAACGTGGTCTTGTCGATACCGGCCGCGCCGTCATTCCGGCGCACGTTGACCCACGCCCGCCACAAGACATCCCTGCGGTAGATCTTGTCTCGCAGCGCGTGGAACCGTCGCCCGGGATCGGCCTTGGCCGCCCGGTACAGCGCATGCTGCAAGGCACGGACCGGATCCGAGGGAGAACGTCCCTCGACGGCGGGACTAGCCACATGGGCACTCACCGGGCCCCTCCTTCACACCATGACGCATCGACGAAGCAGCGGCCCTTCCCTCACCAGCGGTTCTGTTGTCCGCTCGGCTCGATCGGTACTACGGCCGCCTCCGACGCCCACCCGGCTCGCCACCCACTTCCCGAGGTCATCGGTTATAGGGCGCAACGCTTCCAACAACATGATCCGCAGGTTGTCGGGCCGGGGAGGGCCTCCCCAGTTCCCGCCGTCACCATCTGAACGTTCCGAGCCCCATACGCCGGGGAGTCCCTCGCGGCTGCACTCCAGAATCTTCACCGCTTCCATGGCCTTCGCCCTGATTTCGGGGGCTCGGCACTCCCTGCACCCCACCCCGAAGGGCAGGACCTCTAACGACGCCGCAGGCTTCGCGTGATGCTACGGACCGCTCAGTCGCTCCCCCTAAAGGGCTTTCGACGCTGGGCTTCGACGCCGGACGTTTCCCTCCGACGCCGCCAGCCTGCTACCGGGCCTCCTGGCAGCTACCCGGACCGGACTCGCACCGGCAGGCCCCCTTTCCGTCAATGTCGCGTGAGACGGTCTTGACCTTGGAATCAATGAGCCAAGGGCGAGACTGGAGCACACGATCCGATGCTGGAGATGTCGAACAACGGCGCCGGCAGCCGCGAAGCGGCGCGAGCCGGAGGCGAGCGCAGCGCACCGGCTGCCGGGCGCGCCGCGCCGGCGGGGGTGCCCGACCCCGAGCTTGCCCAGCGCCCGAAGCGGCGCCGGTTCAGCGCCGAGTACAAGCTGGCGATCCTGCGCGAGGCGGAGGCCTGCTCGCGGCCGGGCGAGGTCGGCGCGCTCCTGCGCCGGGAGGGGCTGTACACGTCGCACCTCTCGGTCTGGCGCAGGCAGCGCGATGAGGGGGCGCTCGACGCCCTCTCGAAGTCT
>JBIOUY010000114.1:0-26982 GCA_044867445.1 Gemmatimonadales bacterium | reverse complement strand
GCGATCTACGAATCCGGATACAGCTCGAACGCCCGATTCTACGGAGAATCCCAGCAAGTGCTCGGAATGACGCCCACGACCTACCGGGCGGGAGGAGCCAACGCGGAGATCCGCTTCGCCATCGGCGAGTGCTCGCTCGGCTCGATTCTGGTTGCGGCCAGCGAACGCGGCGTCTGCGCGATTCTTCTGGGCGATGATCCCGACGCGCTGGCCCGCGACCTGCAAGACCGGTTTCCGAGGGCCACGCTGCTCGGCGGCGATCTGGAGTTCGAACGGCTGGTGTCACGCGTGGTGGGTTTTGTGGAAGCTCCAGCGCTTGGGCTCGATCTGCCTCTCGATGTCAGAGGCACCGCGTTCCAGCAGCGCGTCTGGCAGGCGTTGCGTGAAATACCCGCCGGCTCGACCGCGAGCTATGCTGAGATCGCTAGCCGCATCGGGTCTCCCAAGTCAGTGAGAGCCGTGGCCGGAGCCTGCGCTGCAAACAGCTTGGCCGTCGCGATTCCCTGCCATCGCGTGGTCCGCACCGACGGCAGTCTGTCCGGCTACCGTTGGGGCGTCGAGCGCAAGCGCGCGTTGCTGCAGCGGGAGGCCAGAGCATGATCGCCGCGACTCTGACTCCCATCGCGGAGCGTCTCGCCGCGGTCAACTGGCAGCAGATCGGCGGGGAGCTCGATGCACACGGCTCTGCGGTGTTGCGGGCGGTGCTCTCACCCGAAGAGTGCCAATCGCTCGCGGCTCTGTATCTCACCGATGCGCCCTTTCGCAGCCGAATCGTGATGGCACGTCATGGGTTTGGCCGCGGCGAGTATAAGTACTTCGCCTATCCCCTGCCGGAGTTGGTGGGAGAGCTGCGCTCGTCGCTCTATCCTCCACTCGCTGAGATCGCCAACCGGTGGAACGAAGCGCTTGGCGGCGAGGTGCGATATCCCCAGGCTCATTCGGCGTTTCTCGAGCGCTGCCATCGAGCCGGCCAGATCCGTCCGACCCCGTTGCTGCTGCAGTATGGAGCAGGGGACTACAACTGCCTCCATCAGGATCTGTATGGGGAACACGTGTTCCCCTTACAGGTCGCCTTTCTCCTGTCGGCGCCCGGTCGCGATTTCACCGGCGGCGAATTCGTCCTCACCGAGCAGCGGCCGCGCATGCAGTCTCGCGCCGAGGTGGTCGGGCTGGGCCAGGGAGACGGCGTGATTTTCCCAGTCCATCATCGGCCGGTGAGAGGCACCCGCGGGCCGTATCGCGTCACCATGCGTCATGGCGTAAGCCGGCTGCGCTCCGGTCGCCGCCATACTGTAGGCATCATCTTCCACGATGCCCAATGACTGGCCGGTTGACTTCTGGCGTGCCACATTCGGGTTGGCGCGACGGAAGGGGGACTGCCGGTGAATGGGCTTCACGGACGGGAAGCGCGACTCAGGACCGAGTTCGCCCACCTCTACCCATCGCTCGAGGCTGGCCGCTGGGACTCGGCCGCGATGATGGCCGATCGGGTGGTTGCCTGGCTCCTGCGGCAGCCGCACGGGGGCTACATCTCGCCTGACCGGGTGCTTCGTCCGGAGCACTTCGAGTTTCGCGGCAGCTCTCCTCGACCAGGCTCGCGACCCGAAGGACAAAGCCGCCGCGGTGACGGCGGCAATCGCTGAGATTATTCGTTGGCGCGCTGGTCGGAGGTACGGGTCCGCAGGTGTCGGAGCTCGGGGGGTCGGCCCTTGCCGCCACGGAACTGGAAGTGCCGGGGGTCACATACCCGCTCATTGATGACATCTTCACCTGCGGCCGGGGCCTTCGACACTTGCTCCACTATCACCCAGGCAGGCATCCAAACGCCGGCCAGGATGCCCGGATAGAAATGAGCAAACTGTGGTAGGAGACGGACCTGGCGCTCATGGCCAGAGGCGGATCTTCTTGGCATCCTTCAACTGAACCCGCGTTTACGACTTCTTATCACTCCCCGGTAGGGCCCCGGAGTCACTCATACGGCTGCGATTGGGCGGCAACCCCTCGGGTCGAGGAGACGAGCCGCGGAACTCGAAGTGATCCTCGCGCAGCAAGCGCTCACCGGTGATCACGCCTGACTTGCTGCCGTCGCCATAGAGCAGGGTGACCACGTCGTGGATCAATCGCTCGACCGGGAACCAGGTATTGGCCGCCACTCCGGGGTAGAGATAATCGAAATCTGGTCGGAGCCGCGCTTCCCGCCCGCGTACCTCCCTGGGCTTGGACCTCATTCCTCAGGCACCGATTCTCGGGACCGTCTCCGGCGTCGGTCCTCGAGTCGCCGCAGCCGCTGCTGATCCCGGGTTCCGACCGAAGGCACACCCCGAAAGTCGAAGTGACTCTCGTCCAGCACTCGGTCGAGCGGGATGGATGCGGAATGCCCGTCCCGGGATCGAAGTGCCAGCACCCGCTCGGTCATCAGCGTGGCGGGCTGCCATTCACCGGGTTGAATCCCGGGATAGTGTTTGGCGAAGGCGTGCCTAAGGAGCGCCTGGCACACTCCCGGTCTCGACATCGGTGGCCTTTGCGGGCAGGAGGAGAGGCTCATCCCTAGTATAGTCGCCCGGTCAGCGAGAGCAACTTGGTGACAGCACTCCACATGGGGTTCAGGTCGCCGCGCACCACTACGTCGAACGTTCCCCGTTCGCGGGCCGCTTGCCGGGTGCGAACAGTGATGTAGGCCGGATGGGTGAGAATCGGAGTCGTGGGTGCCTGCTCACCTATGGCTCGGAGGGCGTGCAGCGCGGTCACTTCGGGAAGCTTGGTGTCGAGTAGAACCAGGTCGAACGCCTGCTTGCCCAACCACTCGAGCCCGCCTCGAAGGTCGCGCGCTTCGGTCAGGCTAAGCCTCCCGCGCCCCTTCACCTCCAGGAGCTCGCGAACCAACAGACGATCAGCCTCGCCGTCTTCGATGAGGAGTACCTGAGCGGTGTTTTCGGGCACAAGGACCATCCTTGCGATGCCTGGGTAGCGCCCTCGGAGCATGGAATGAGGGGCACTGACGATGCGCCAAAGGTATGCCTGTCCCACACCGCCTCAGAGCAATTTCGCGACACCATAGCTAAATGGAGGCACAAGGCTGGGATAAGCAGCGAGATGTGACAGAATTCGACACCTCGGAGAGGCACCGTCAGAGGGACCGTGGCTGAGATGCCCCGCTGAGCTGTGGTTGGGGGCCCACACAAAACGACCGCACACCGGTACCCTCGCCTTGGAAAGGCGGGAGGATCGGTGTGCGGAACTGGGGTCGCGGGGCCAAACCCCGCGAAGAGTTTTAGCTCGTCAGTACGGCGCTGTACCGGGCGTAGTCGTTCAGAATGCGGCCACTCCCGCGCACGACGGAAGTAAGCGGGTCGTCGTCCACCCGGACCGGGAGGCCGGTTTCGTCCATGAGCATCTGGTCGAGACCGCGAATCAGGGCGCCACCGCCGGTGAGGACGATGCCGTGCTCCAGGATGTCGCTCGCGAGCTCTGGCGGCGTCATCTCCAGGGCCCTCCGAACCGCATTAACGATACGCGTGATCGGCTCCTGAATGGCATCGCGGACGCCCGCTGCGTCGACCCGTACCGTCTTGGGCAGACCTGACACCAGGTCGCGGCCCTTCACATCCATGGCTTCTTCCGTCAGGGAAGGAACCGCCGAACCCAGTTGAATCTTGATCCGCTCCGCAGTTGGCTCGCCGATCAGGAGGCTGAAGGTCTTGCGCATGAACTGCACGATCGCCTGATCCAGCTCATCACCGCCGGTCCGGATCGAAGCATCGCAGACGATGCCGCCCAACGCGATCACCGCGATATCAGTCGTCCCCCCGCCGATGTCGATCACCATGCTTCCGACTGGAGTCTCCACCGGTAGACCGACTCCGATTGCTGCCGCCATCGGTTCGGCAACCATGAGAAGTCGTTTGACCCCGGCGGACCGGGCCGAGTCTCTGACCGCCCGGCGCTCGACCTCGGTGATCCCCGAGGGCACGCAGACGATCACGGTCGGCTTCACCTTGAAGATGGTCCGGTCGATGACCTGGCGGAGGAAGTGACGCAACATCTTTTCCGCGACGTCGAAGTTCGCGATCACGCCATCCTTCATCGGACGGACGGCCAGAATGCCATCCGGTGTCCGGCCCAGCATCCGCTTGGCGTCCAAGCCAATTCCCAGGATGTTGCCGGTCGCCTGGTCTAGGGCAGCAACGGAGGGCTCGTTGAGGACGACTCCCTCGCCCTTCACCAGGACCAGGGTATTTGCGGTACCGAGATCGACCGCGAGCTCGCTGGCGGGGCGCCAGGAGCGGCGCTTCGCCCCGGACTTCCGTCGGTCACTCCCATTTTCGGTTACCGGCTCGGTCGAGGCCAGCGGCTTGAGATCGATCGCTGCAGTCACGTGCGGGTATCCCTTCAGGCGATTGGCTTTGGAGTCCCCATCGAGGAGCGGCGGGTCCTTGCAGATCTCCCGCGCGGGTTGCGTTTCACCCACGCGTCTCGGCGTCGGCTTCGCGCTGGCCCTTTACGGGTCCCGCTCTCCAGGGGGAGACGCGGCAAACGCTGCTGGGCCGCGTGGCTCGGCCCCGCGTAGGTGCAAATAGCGATCCAGAATTCCAGGGGGTGGTGGGGAGCCTCAGGCCATGACCGAGAGCGTGCGGAGGAAGGCGTTTCCCAGGTCCGAATCACCGAGAATTGAGACCCGCTCGGTGGCCTCCCCGGTCTTCAGTCCCTTGGACAGCAGCCGCCAGGCGGTATCCTGGCTCAGGCGAACGCTGGCATCCGGGCGGGGCAAGAAGCCGGCGAACAACTCCCATCTCTGAGCTGCCCGCAGGAGGGTCCAGTCGCCACCCGCCTCGCCCTGGATCTCGATGCCTACGGCGCTGCCGGCGCTGCGCTCCAGCCCACGAAAGCTGAATGGCAGGGCGCGGAGAAAGACATCCAGAACCGGATGCAACCATTCCCGGCTGGTGAGTCCCGGAGCGCCCACCGCTTCTCTGATCTGCTGCTGGTGCAGCCACCGTTCGGTGTATTCCCGCGCGATGTCGAACCAGTTCAGGGAGGCATCCTCACCCGCCCAGGCAACGGAAAATGGCGCCGGACCGAAGGGATCCAGCGAGAGAAAGAAGTCCGCAACTTCGGGCCCGGTTAGCTCCAACAGCTGGACCAGTACTTCCGGGCTCACCCTGCGAGCCGCCTTCACCCACTCTGCATTGAGCTGGTTGAGATAGGCAACAAGTTCCGGGTAGGACTGGATGGGACCATCCGACGGAGGCCTGAAGCCGTCCCGATGAAAGGAAAGCCTCCTGACGTTGCCGTCGAGGAGATGAGCAGTGATGTCCTTGACCGACCACTCGGCACACGCGGTCGGCCGCTCCCAGTCGCTCTGCTCCAAGCCGCGTAGCAGGCTGATGAGCTCCGGGTGCAGAGCCGCAAAGCGGGAAGCGAGGAACACCGGCGCGACCGGCTGCAAGCCTTTGGTCATTTCAGCCATGCGGCAAATGTGCAGGCAGGAGCACCGAGACACCAAGGTAGTGTCCGGACACTACCGACACCAAGCACCTCGTTGACCCCTCCCCAGGGCGGTTCCATATTCCCGTTCTGTGCCCGGGTAATCGACTCGGGATTGAGCAGCCTTCATGCGAAGGAGCCGGTCATGGCATTCACCCTCCCCCCTCTGCCGTACGATTACGCCGCGCTCGAGCCGCATATCGACGAACAAACCATGCGGATTCACCACGACAAGCACCACGCAGCGTACGTCAACAATCTCAATGCTGCCCTGGAGCAGCACGCCGACCTGCAAAAGAAGTCGGTGGAAGAACTGATCGGCAACGTCGATGCGCTGCCGGAGGCGATTCGGACCCCGGTCCGCAACAACGGTGGCGGCCACGTCAATCACACCATGTTCTGGGAGCAGTTGGCCCCAGGCGGAGCCAAGCAGCCGAGTGGGGCGCTCGCCAGCGCCATCGACAAGGCGTTCGGTGGGTTCAGCCAGTTCAAGGAGCAGTTCGCCAAGGCCTGCATAGGCCGGTTCGGGAGCGGCTGGGGATGGCTCCTGGCCGATCGTCGAGGCGGCCTCTCCATCGAGAGCACGCCCAACCAGGATTCCCCACTCATGAGCGGGAAGACGCCGATCCTGGGTTGTGACGTCTGGGAGCACGCCTATTACTTGAAGTATCAGAACCGACGGCCGGACTACATCACCGCCTGGTGGAACGTGGTGAACTGGACCGACGTCGCGCAGCGATACGACCGAGTGGCGAGCTTGGCGACAGCAGGAAGCCGGTAGTGGGCTCATTGCCCGCGGCCGGCTCTCCTGCTCCAGATTTTACCCTGCCGTCCACCGCGGGGACCGATGTGACCCTTTCGAAGCTGCGGGGGAAGAATGTGCTGTTGGCCTTCTTCCCTCTGGCCTTTACCAGCGTCTGCACCAAGGAGATGTGCGCCTTCACCGACGATTCCGACCAGTTCCGAGACGCGGAGACCGTGGTGCTGCCGATCAGCGTCGATTCGATCCCCACCCTGAAGGAGTTCAAGGTTAAGGAACGTCTGTCGGTGGATCTGCTGAGCGACTTCAAGCGGGAAGTCAGTCGTCTGTACGGCACGCTCTTGGAGGACAAGTTTTTCTCCAACCGCGCGTATGTCTTGATCGATCGGGAAGGGATCGTGCGCTGGGCCTTCGCCGAGGACGCTACCAGCAGCCGGCGAGAGAATCCGGAAATTCTCCGACGCCTGCGCGCACTTCCCTAGCCGGGCTCCACCGCAGGACCGGGGGGAGCGTCCTCGCACCCGTCGCGCCGGGTACTCAGCACTCTACCAGGGATGTCGATGCACCGTCTGCATCTCGCGGCCCTCTGCCTAGGCCTGCTCCTGGCCGAAGGGTGCCGGATCGAAGACCACACTCCCACCGGAACTCGGCAGGACGAGGATGCGATCCAGTCGCTCGTCGCCGACTACGCTCGCAATTTGTCGGATCGGAACTGGCGCCAGGTGCGCAGCCTCTTCTGGCGCGATGGGAGCTACTCTGGCCCCATGGTGCCACGCTCGATCGCACAGGCGGTGCCCATCGACTCCGCTCTCGGAGCCATCGCACGACGAGTCGAAGGAGCGGGTGTGACGAGCTTCGACGTCCGGGTCGTGCGGACCGATTTTCGGCAGGAGGCGGACCTCGCCGGCGTGTGGCTCACGACCCGCCGGCGGCTGCCGCTCAGCGGGATTGCGGAAGGCAGCGAGCGCGACTGGGTGGAACATCTAGTGCTCCGGCGGATCGGCGGACAGTGGCGCATTCTGAGCATCGCCGGTGCCGCCAGTCCCCGGGCGGGCGCCCGTGAGAGCCGCTGATTTTCCCGAGGTCGGATGACGGCCGCGCTCACCCCGATGCCGGCCCTGACGTTGATCGGGTCGATCGCCAAACTGCTCAACGCGGGTATGGGCACGGAGGCCACTCTCGCCGCGGTCACCCAGACGTTGCGGAGCGGACTCGGGGCCCAGTCGGTCACTGTTTGGCTGCGAAAACCCGGGGCGACGGCCTTTCGTCCGGTTTCCTCACCTCCCGCGTCTGAATCGCCGGCGCTGTCGCCCTTACCGGAATCGACTCTCCCAGGCCAAAATGATTGTCGTTTTGCTCTGGAACACGAGGGAATCCGGCTCGGAGTCCTCGACATCACTCTGCCGGTCCGGCCGGAGCAGGCTCAGCTTCTTCCCATCCTCGCCGATCTGCTCGCGATGTATCTGGGCTCGCTCGAGCTCTCCCAGGACCTCGCCGGTGAGGTCGTTACCCAGTCCCGCGAGATAGAAGAGCAACGGCGGTTCACCAGCCTCATCATCGACAGCCTGCCGCTCGGCCTGTACGTGGTCGACCGGGACTACCGGATTCAGATCTGGAATCGGAAGCGTGAGACCGGGACCCAAGGCCTGCAGCGGGCGGATGTGGTGGGAAGGCCGGTGTTCGAGGTTCTCACCCGCCAGCCCGCGAACGAGTTGCGCGCGGAGTTCGACCGGGTGTTCGAGACCGGGGAAATCCAGCAGACCGAGCTCGAGGTCATACTCGGCGGAGAATCCCGCCATTTTCGACTGAGCAAGATTCCGATGCGCCTGGACGGGGATCAGATCAGTCACGTTATCACGGTGGGGGAGGACATCACTGAGTGGCGCTCGATCCAGGGGCAGATCATGCAGAGCGAAAAGCTGGCCGCCCTGGGTCAGCTCGCCGCCGGAGTCATGCATGAGATCAACAATCCCCTGGCGACGATCAGCGCGTGTGTCGCCGCCATCGAGGGGAGATTGCGCGAGGGCTCTCCAGCGGTGCCGGTGGAGGAGTACCTCGCCATCATCGAGAAGGAAGTGGACCGGTGCACCCGGATCGTGGACGGTCTGCTGGACTTCAGCCGGCCGAAGGGGAAATCGAAAGGGCCGGTCAAGCTCGATGCCCTGGTGGAGCAGACCCTCTTTCTGCTCAAGCACCATCAGCGGTTCCGGCGGCTCACCGTGCACCGGGATCTCGATCCGGCCGTACCGCCGGCCTCGGGGAACGCTGAGCAGCTCATCCAGGTGCTGATGGCGCTCTTGCTCAATGCCGTTGATGCGATGGAGCACGGCGGCAGGCTTGGCATCCGCACCGGTCGCAGTCGGTCCCGGCCGGACGAGGTTTTCATCGAGGTGGAGGACACCGGCGTGGGGATTCCCCGCGACGATCAGTCAAAGATTTTCGAGCCGTTCTTTACCACCAAGCCTCCCGGGCGTGGCACCGGGCTCGGGCTCTCGATCTGCTACGGCATAGTGGAAGAGCATCGGGGTCGGATTGAGGTGGAGAGCACGCCGGGCATGGGGTCTTTATTTAGAGTCTATCTGCCGGTGAGTGAGTGAATGGATGTGAGTCACGGGTCACGAGTCACGAGTCTCGGGTCTCAGGTCACAGGCGCTGCGACTCGCGACCCGCGACCCCCGACCCGCGACCTCTCCCGGAGCGTCGCGCCGTGAAAATCCTCGTCATCGAAGACGACCGCACAGTTGGCCAATACGTCCGGCGGGGGCTGGAGGAGCAGGGCTACCAGGCCGATCTGGTAGACGACGGCATGGAAGGCCTGCGGCTCTCATCCGGTGGGCGATACGATCTCATCGTGCTGGACCTGCGACTGCCCGGGATGAATGGCCTCGAGGTGCTGCGGACCTTGCGAGACCGGGGTACCACCACACCTATCCTGGTGCTCACGGCCCAGGACTCGGTCGACTTCAAGGTCCAGGCCCTCCGGTCCGGGGCCGACGATTACGTGACCAAGCCCTTTGCCTTCGAGGAGCTGCTGGCCCGAGTCGAGGCCCTCGGGCGGCGCCCCAAGGAGATCCGCGATCCCGTCCTTCGCGTCGCGGATCTGGAATTGGACACGGCAACACGCGAGGTGCACCGGGCGGGAGAGCGCATCGACCTCACCCCCAAGGAGTACACCGTCCTGGAATACCTGATGCGACACAACGGCCGGGTGATGTCCCGGACCCTGATAACGGAGTATGCCTGGGACTATCACTTCGATCCGGGTACCAACATTGTGGACGTGGTGATCAACCGGATCCGCAAGAAGGTGGACTCGGGACATGCCCACAAGCTGGTGCATACGGTTCGAGGCGTGGGCTACGTCGTAAAGTCGTGACATGAGAACGATCCGCCGCCGGCTCACCGTCTGGTATACCGTCGCCCTCGGTGTGACGGTCCTTGCCTTCGGTACGCTCTTGTACCTGGAGCGTCGCCAGTCCAGCCTGCGAGAGCTGGACCAGCGGCTCGGCCTGGAGGCCGACCTGGCTACCCGCTGGCTCAGCGAGTCGTACAACGTGCTCGGGCGTATCGTGACCACGGCGGGTTCGAACCCGGCGCTCGATCCCGGGATCAGTGCCTACCTCGAGGCGGTGCGAGACTATCTGGTGGTTGCGGACACCAGCGGCCAAGTCCTGGCTCTCTCTGAAGTGACCCGGGCGCTCAACGCCGATGCCCTCCAGCGGCTCACTGCTCGGGTCGACACGCTGCGGCGGGCCAAGGAGTCAGGCACCCTCGACCTCGGCTCTCCCACCGGCCGGGTCCGCTTTCTCGCCGTGCGGGTAGAGGCTGCAGGACCCGAGATCAGTGGCGTGCTGGTCGCCACCCCGCTCAGCGAGGCGGCCTTTGGCCCGGCCGAGCTGCTGCGCTCGATGTTGTTCATTTCGCCTTTCATCCTCCTGGGGGCGGTCCTCGTCGGCTATTGGCTGGCCGGTACCAGCCTGCGGCCGGTGCAGGGCATCATGGATGAGGTGGAGGCCATTAGCGACGGTCGCAGCCTGCACCGGCGGCTGCCGGTTCCGCGCTCAGCAGACGAGATGGCCCGGCTCGCTCTCACCGTCAACGGGATGCTCGCCCGATTGGAACAGAGCTTCGGCAGCCTCCATCGATTCACCGCCGACGCCAGCCACGAGCTCAAGACCCCTCTCATGGTTCTCCGCGCCGGGGTTGAGCGCGCGCTGGTGCATCCCGGCGTGCCGTCCGAGATCCTTCAGTCGCTGGACGAGACGCTCGCCCAGATCAATCAGATGAGCGAAATGGTGGAGAGTCTGCTGACCCTGGCCCGGGCCGACGAGGGCCGCGCGCCGCTGGCGGTGGAGGACTGCGATCTCCGGGATCTCCTCGGCGACGTGGCCGAGACCACCGGCATGTTGGGCGAGAGCGCCGGCATCATTGTCACCAGCGAGATGCCGGAGACGCCAGTGCGGCTCAGCGTGGACCCGCATCGGATCCAGGAGATGCTGCTCAACCTGGTGACCAACGCCATCAAGTACACGCCCAAGGGCGGCCGGATTGCCCTGAGCCTGCACGACCAGGGCGATGCCGTCGTTCTGACGGTGCAGGATACGGGGATCGGGATCGCCCCGGGAGACCTGCCCCACATCTTCGATCGATTTTGGCGAGCCGACCCGGCACGATCCCGCACCGGCGATCGCCCGGGAACCGGGCTGGGCCTGGCGATCACCAAATGGATCGCCGAGGCGCACGGCGGATCGATCACCGTCCAGAGCCGTCCAGGGCGGGGCACCTCATTCAGCGTTCGGCTGCCCAAGTCCCCCGGTCCGGCTCCGTTGCCGGTCCCTGCGTTTCAGGGCGGCACCGATCGGGACCGCTAACGGGCTTGTAATGGAATTGTCATCTTCGGGAAAAGGCGGCGCTATCGACTAGATGCTAGCTTCTCGGCACGATTTCCCTCGGAGGTAGTTTACGTGTTCGAGAATCTGATCGAGTCCAAGCAGAAGGGTCGCCGGACGATAGGTCAAACGGTCCTATCGGTGGTGATCCACGGTCTCATCATCCTCGGCGCGATCAAGGCCACGCAAGGTGTGGCCGAGACGATTAAGAATCGTCCGGTCGATACCACGATGGTCTTCCTCAAGCCGCCCCCACCCCCGCCTCCTCCACCCAACCAACCCCCGCCGGATGTCGTCGTCGCCGCCAACCCACCGCCAAAGGGTTTCCAGACGGTGGTGGCTCCGACGGACATCCCGAAGGACATTCCGCCCATCGACTTGAGCGAGAAGCCGTTCGATCCCAAGGATTTCACCGGTAAGGGAGTCGAGGGCGGGGTCGCGGCGGGTGTCGTCGGCGGAACCGGACCGGTCTCGGGTGAGGTATTCCTGGAGGCACAGCTGGACGATCCGGTCCAGCCGATTTCGATCCCGACGCCTCGCTATCCCCCGGTGCTGCAGAGCGCGGGGATCGCCGGGGCAGTGGATCTCCAGTACATCGTGGACACGACGGGCCACGCCGAGCCCTCGTCGTTCAAGGTGATGAAGACGACGCATCCCGCGTTCGTCGAGCCTGCCCAGGAAGCGATCCGGAAGGGCGTCTTCAAGCCGGCCAAGTTCAAGGGCCAGCCGGTTCGTCAGTTGGTGCAGCAGCGGATTTCATTCAAGGTCGGCCAGTAAGTCCTTTTCCGCCCCAGGAGGCAGCGCAACATGAGTGTAGATCTTCTTCACCTTTGGGCCCAGATGGGGGCTTTCGCCAAAGGCATCGTAGTCATTATGGCGATCATGTCCGTCTACTCGCTGACCATCGTCTTCACCAAGCTGTTCCAGCTGAAGCGCAGCGAGTCGGAGACCCGCAAGTTCGCGCCCCAGTTCTCCCGCGCCATTCAGGAGGAGAACCTGGACCAGGCCATCACCCTCGCCGAGAAGAACAAGAAGAGCCACGTCTCCCGCGTACTGGGCGAGGCACTGGCCGAAGTGAAGCCGTTGTTGCGTGACCGGGCCACCATCACCGCGGCCGATATCAACTCGGCCGAGCGGGCAGTGGAGCGGCAGATGCTGATCGTGCTGGCCGAGTTCAAGCGCGGCCTGGGGGTGCTGGGAACGGTCGGTTCCACGGCGCCCTTCGTCGGCCTTCTGGGCACCACGATGGGTATCGTGAACGCCTTCGTGGGCATGGCGTCACAGGGAGCGTCGGGCGGCCTGGCCGGCATCTCGGCCGGTATCGCCGAGGCGCTGATCACCACCGCGTTCGGCCTCATGGTCGCGATCCCGGCGGTGTGGGCCTACAACTACTTCACCACCAAGATCGAGAACCTGACCGTCGAGATGACGTACACCTCGAAGGAACTGATCGACTACCTGATCAAGAGCGTGGGGAGCGAGTTCGGGCGTTCGATCTTCACCAAGGAATTCCAGGCCCAGAAGGCGGTGACCGGCAGTGGCCATATCCACGGGTAGTGGCGGCGGCAGCGTCACGTCGGTCAAGTCGGACATCAACGTCACGCCGATGATCGACGTCATGCTGGTGCTGCTGATCATCTTCATGATCGTGACGCCGCTGATCGCGGCCGGGTTCAAGGCCACTATGCCCAAGGGCAAGAACCTGGATCCGCGACCGGAGGGAGACAACGAGGTGGTCCTGGGTATCGATGACGCCGGCCGGTATTTCCTGAACGGCCGCCCGCTTCCCGAGGGCACGCTGGGAGACCAGCTGCGGTCGATCTTCGCCTCGCGGACCGAGGACAAGATCCTCTACTTCAAGGCCGACAACCACCTGAAGTACGCCAAGGTGCAGGAGGCCGTGGAGACCGCCCGCCGGTCGGGTGTCCGGGTGATGGCAGCCATCACCGAGCCCGTGAAAGCAGGGCTGTTCCAGACTGACAAGGACAAGAAGGAGAAGAAGTGACATGGCGATGACCACCGGCAGTTCAAGAGGAGTCCAGTCGGACATCAACGTCACACCGATGATCGACGTGCTTCTCGTGCTGCTGATCATCTTCATGATCACGCAGCCACTCTCGCGGATGGCGATGGATGTGCAGGTGCCGCCGCCCGACGAGACGGTGACGACCAAGACGCCTCCCAGCCAGATCGTGCTCGAGCTGAGCGATGATGGTGGATATGCCATCAACGGGCAACCGGTCCCGAAGGATCAGCTGGACACGCAGATTCATGCGATTTACGACCAGCGGCCGGCCAAGCTCTTGTTCATCAAGGCCGGGGCCAATCGGATCTATCAGGACGTCATCGACGCAATGGACGTGGCCCGGGGCGCAGGGGTGCAGATCATCGGGTTCACACCCCGGGAAGCGAAATAGTCAATCGTTACGAGCGCACCTCGGTGTGCTCGCCGAAGGATGGACGCGCGGGGGCCGGCTTCCGGTCCCCGCGCGTGCGTTCGACGTGGGGCGGAGCGTCTCTCCAAAGGGGTGGATGCGGTAGACTGCTGGTTATCTTTCCACCCTTTCACGGTCCGATCCTGGAGGCAATGACGCGCTCGCCCGCTGGTCCCAACCTCCTCCTGCCAGAGTCCCGCCGCCGCTACGACGGCCTCGTGGTCTCCCTCCTCCTGCACACTCTGGTGATCGGCCTGGCGGTCTATCATGGGGAGCGGCTCTGGAGTCGAACCCTGGCGCCGGGAGATCCCGCGCTGCCTCGAGGCGGTGGAGGCGGTGGCGGTGGTCACCAGGTGGCGTATATTTCGCTCCCGCTATTCGTTCCGCCGGTGCCGCCGCCGGCGGTTCGGATCAAACCGATCGCCCCTCCTCAACAGGTCGAGCCGCATCCGGCCCCTGAGGCGGTGCCACCCTTGCCGGTGCAACCGCCACCCCAGCCGGTCGACACGGTTCCGGTCGCCCTGCAGCCCCGTGCGACAACAGGGGACGCCGGAACGGGACCGGGGGCCACTGGAGGTGCTGGCGGTGGGGCCGGGCCCGGCGTCGGCCCGGGCACCGGACCCGGCGCGGGAACTCAGCCAGGCACCGGCGGAGGCGGAGGGGGGACCTCGAGTCCGCCTGAGCTCAGAGACCTCGCCTTTCCGTTCGATACGCCACCGAAGGAACTTCGGGGAGCGTCACTCAACGTGACCTTCTGGGTCCGGGTAGACGGACGAGTAGAGCGGTACGAGGTCGATCCCCGGATCATGGACCAGGACTACGCTCGGAAGTTCGACGAAGTCATCCGCGCCTTCCGCTTTACTCCGGCTCGCGCGGCCGATGGCAGCCGCATCGCGGGTACGACGACGGTCACCTTCACTCTGCCCGGCAAGAACAAGTCCTGACTCCGGCACAGCGCCCACCCCTTCGAGGACTTTCATGAGCGGCCTCCTCCTCCGGAAATCCGTGCAGGACTGCGAGAACGACATCATCGAGCGGGGCGGTCTCAAACGCTCTCTGGGCAAGTGGCACCTGACCGCACTGGGCGTCGGCGCGACGATCGGCGCGGGCATATTCGCCACTACGGGAACGGCGATCGTGGGCGACCCGTTCCGGCCCGGTGCCGGTCCGGCCATCGTGCTCTCGTTCCTGCTCACCGCGGTGACCTGCGGCTTCGCCGCGGTCTGCTACGCCGAATTCGCGGCGATGGTGCCGATCTCGGGATCGGCGTACACCTACGCCTACGCCTCGCTCGGCGAGCTGGTGGCCTGGATCATCGGCTGGGATCTGATCGTCGAGTACGCGGTGGGCAACATCGGCGTGGCGATCGGCTGGTCGGGCTACTTTCGAGAGCTGCTCAGCCACTTTGGGTTAAATTTGCCGGCCTGGCTGGCAACCGATCTCAGATCAGCCCACATGGCGGCGGACGCCATCGCCGCAGGAGCCAGCGATCCTCGAAACCAGTATCTCGCCTCCGCCCTCAGCACCGCTCCTCACCTCTTCGGCATCCCGATCATCGCCAACCTCCCCGCCTTCCTGAGCGTGGCGATGATCACCGTCATTCTGGTAATCGGCATCAAAGAGTCGGCCAACTCCAACGCGACGATGGTGCTGCTCAAGGTCGGCATCATCCTGTTCTTCTGTGCCGTAGGAGTCACGCTGATCAGGCCGGAGAACTGGAACAATCCGGCGATGGGCGGATTTGCCCCCAACGGTTTCGCGGGGATCAGTGCCGGCGCCGCGATCATTTTCTTCAGCTACATCGGATTTGACGCCACCTCGACCGCGGCGGAAGAGGCCCACGACCCTGCTCGGGACATGCCGTTCGGCATCATCATGAGCCTGGTGATCTGCACTGTGCTCTACATCGCGCTGGCCTTGGTGATGACCGGCATGGCGCCGTGGAAGCAGCTGGGCACGGCCGAGCCGATGGTCACCGCCCTGGCCCTTGCTCAGGGATCACCCAAGTTGATCACCGTGTCACGCCTGATCGTGTCCCTCGGCGCGGTGATCGCGATGAGCAGCGTCCTGCTGGTGTTCCAGCTGGGCCAGCCCCGCATCTTCATGTCGATGTCGCGCGATGGATTACTGCCTCCCTTCCTGTGCAAGATTCACCCGCGCTTCAGAACACCGTACGTGGGGACCATTATCACCGGCCTGTTCGTGGCGAGCTTCGCCGCGTTCGCCAACATCGCCGAAGTGGTGGATCTCACCAACATCGGTACCCTGTTCGCCTTTGTGCTGGTGTCGGCCGGAGTGATCGTGCTTCGTCGGGTCGAACCCGACCGGCTCCGGCCCTTCCGGGCGCCATGGGTACCGTTCACGCCGATCGTCTCCATCCTCTCCTGCCTCTATCTCATGGTGCAGCTTCCCACGATCACCTGGATCCGGTTCGGGATCTGGCTGGCGCTGGGGCTCGTGATCTACTTCTTCTATGGGAAGGGACACAGCCGGTTGCGGCGGACGGTGCAGGAGAGGGAGAGGCGAGGGGTGGCGGCATGAGCCGGCGTAGCCGGCGGCTATCAGCTATCAGCTAACAGCTAACAGTCCTGAACGACTAGGTCCCAGAAACACGCGACCATCCGGTATATGCCGGAGGGTTTTCGTTTCTCAACCGTTAGCCGTTAGCCGTTAGCCGTTAGCCGTTAGCCGTTACCTGTTAGCCGTTAGCTGTTAGCCGTTAGCTGTTAGCCGTTAGCTGTTAGCCGTTAGCTGCTAGCCGCTAGCCGCTAGCCGCAACGCCCCATTCACCGCCTCCACCGGCGTCTCGATGGGCCGGAGTCCCGGCTCCTCGGCGAGCTTCGCCAGGACGCTGCGGCGGAGCGGCTGGTCATCGCTCAAGAGCCGCCCGGTCAGTGCCACGCCCACCGGAGGCTCCACATCCATGACCGGCAGTAGGCAGATGGCGAGCTGGGAGAGTTCCCGCGCGGCGTAGTCGGCGATGCCTTGTGCCAGCGGGTCTCCCTGCGCGGCAACCGACAATACGGCGGGCGCCAGTGCGGCGATTTCCGCCGGGGATGCGCCGGCAGCCCAGCGGACCAGCGCGTCGAAGCTGTCGCACCGAGCTGCGCCCAGCACTTGCTCACTTAGTGCCGTGCGGGGGCTGCGGCCGTCGTTGGCCCGGCTCACCGCGCCCAACGCCGCCCGTCCGATCGCATAGCCGCTTCCTTCATCTCCCATCTGCCAACCGTAGCCGCCGATTCGGTGCCGCTTGCCGTTACGGTCCCGCCCCACTGCGATGCTGCCGGTGCCCGCGCTCACCACCATGCCGGGACCCTCCGCGAATGCGGCGAGCAGCGCGATCTCGATGTCAGTCGTGACCACCACGGTGGTAGCGAGGTTTTCGGCTCGAAGCGCCTTCTGCAGCTCGTCTCGCTCCGGATCGCGGCCGGCTCCCGCCGCCCCCACGACCAAGACATCGCCGGTCAGCCGCCGGACACTGGAAAGCGCCCGCCGCACCACCTCGGCGATGATGCCTGCCGACGCCAGCGCGCGGCCAGGGCGAACCGCGGCGCCCGGTCCGTCCACACGACCCAGAATCGGGCCGCCCTCTGAGACAGCCACGGCGGTCTTACTGCCGCCCACGTCGGCTCCGATCAGGATCCTGCTCATGGTCAATTCATGCGTCGAAGATTGGGTTCATCCGCAGGAACATAACTCAGCAACACTCCTGAGCCGACCGCTAGCAGCGTTCCCAGTGGCACATACCAGGGCCAGGCGAGCCGTCCCACCGGTTCCAACCACGAGAGGGTTGGAAAGCTCGCTAGTCGCTTGGCGAAGATCACGACTACCATGGCAAAAACAGTGAATGCTACAGCACCCACGACGTCCCGACCGCGAGCCCGCGGCCAGCGCCCGGCCAGAAAGTACGTGCCCAGGAGCGGTCCATAGGTAATCGAGGCGATCGAGAGCGCGAGCACCACGACTGGTGTGTCGTTGCCACGGCCGGCCGCATGAAAGAACAGAGCGCCCCCGATCAGCCCCAGTGCCCAAACCGCGGACAGTGTTCGCCCGACGTGGAGCAGATGCACCGGATCCCGACGGCCGGTCCAGGAGGCGTAGAGGTCGTGGGTTGCGGAAGAGGCGAGAGAGTTGATCGCCGAGCTGTGGGTGCCCATTGCGGCAGCCAGAATGCCGGCGATGACCAAGCCGGCCAGTCCTGGAGGCAGATGCTCGAGCACGAACCGGGGAAAGATCTGGTCGCTCGCCATCCCGTCGGGGGCGAGACCGGCAGCCCAGATGGCTGAGCCGACCAGCAGAAAGAGACCAAACTGCAGCATCACCATGACCCCTGAGCCGACCAGGGCGACCCGGGCGTCTCGCAGGGACCGGGTCGCGAGCAGCCGTTGCACGATCAGGTGATCCGTCCCATGTGAGGCGGCGGACAGCAGCGCACCGCCGATCACGCCTCCGAACAGCGTATAGGTCGAGGTGAAAGAGAGTCGAAGATCCAGCAGCGTGAGCTTGTCGGCATCTGCGGCCAGGTGGAACCCTGTGCCGGGGCCTCCAGCGAGCTTCCAACCGATCAGGAGCGCTCCAAGGCCGCCCGCGAGATAGACCGAAAGTTGGAGGACATCGGTCCACACTACCGCCTTGAATCCGCCGAACCAGGTGTAGATCATCGTGACGATGCCCATGGCGATGATGGCCCATGGAATGCTCCATCCGGTCACCAGCGCGAGTGGGATGGCACTCGCGAACACCCGGACCGCGTCGCCGAGAAACCGCGATACCATGAAGATGACCGAAGTCAGCCTGCGGGTGCCCACCCCAAAGCGTGACTCCAGCCGCGCGTATGCCGTCTCCTGGACTCCGCGGAAGTAGCCCGGAAGCAGCCACACGGCTACACCAATTCGTCCGACGAGATATCCCAGCGTCAGCTGGAGAAACGTGAAATTGCCGCGAGCCCCGATTCCCGGGACCGAGATAACGGTGAGTGCGGAGGTCTCGGTGGCGACGATCGAGAGCAGGATCGCGAGTGCGGGGAGGTCCCGGGCCCCAAGGAAGTAGTCGGTGGCGTTGCGCTGCTTGCGCGCCACCCACAGGCCGAGGCCGAGAGTGAACACGAAGTAGATGCCCACGACCAGCAGGTCTAGAGTGTGCAGGGTCGGATCTTCGAGAGGAGTGTGAAACGTGAAAGGTCGAAACGTGAAGGGTGAAGGGGAACCTCAAATTCGAAGGGGGTGGCTGCGCGAGCTGAGCTCTGCTAGCCACCCCCTTCACCTTTCACTTTTCACTCTTCACGTTGTCACGCGGTAAAGCTGCTTCCGCACCCACATCCGCCGGTAGCGTTCGGGTTGTTGAATGTGAAGCCTGAGCCCTGCATCGAGCTGACGTAGTCGATCGTGACCCCGCTGAGATACTGGGCGCTGAATCCGTCGACGAATACCCGCACCCCATTGATCTCGTTCACGAGGTCGTCATCCAGCGGCCGCTCCTCGATGTTCAAGCTGTACTTGAATCCGGAGCATCCGCCCGGCAGCACGCTCACTCGCAGGCCGGCGGTCTCGACCGGTACCTGTTCTTGGGCGATGAACTTCTGCACCTCTTCAGCAGCCCGTCCGGTAAGGGCCAGGGTGAACCCGCCGGCAAGTGCCTGCTGCTCGATGCCGCTCATGCGTCGCTCCTCCGAAGGCTCGTGTAGGGACTACTTCCTCGGCTCCAATTGTAACCTAGACGGAACCTCTATGTCAACGCTGGCCGCGAGCCGCTCATCAGCACGCAAGTTGCGCTGTATCAACAAGAAAGCGCCTACCGCGACGGCGCTGTAAAGCCACCCCCGCGGGGCTGTCCCGGTGAGAAACTCGCCCACTGCAAACACCGACGCGTATACTGCCGCGACCCCCGCGATCCAGTTGATCCACGCGAGCGAACCTCCCGGAATCTGATCGGCGGCGAAGCCCAGCTTGGCTGCAATCTTACGCCAGCCCGGGCCCCCGGGGCGCACCCGGCGATAGAAATTGTCCAGCACCGGGTCGGCTTCGGGCGGAGTCAGGAAGGTGACGGTGAGCCACGTCAGAGTGGAGACCCCCACGGTGATTAGCATGGCGACCGCGTACTCTCCGCTAGACGTGTCGCCTGCGTTGACGTGACGGAGGTGGAGCACAATCGAGGTGACGAAGGACGCCACCATGGCGCTGATCTCTGACCAGGCGTTGATCCGCCACCAGTACCACCGCAGGATGAACACCGCACCGGTCCCTGCGCCCAGGCCAATCAGCAGTTTCCATCCCTGCTCCACGCTCTGCAAATAGGCCATAACTACCAGGGAGAGCAGCATGAGCACCACAGTCGCTACCCGGGAGGCGATGACTTGAGCTCGGAGGCTTGCCTGAGGACGGAGGAACCGCAGGTAGACGTCGTTGACCAGGTAGGACGCACCCCAGTTCAGGTGGGTGCCGATGGTGCTCATGTAGGCTGCGGCAAAGGTGGCGAGCAAGAGCCCCTTCATGGGTGAGGGCAGGATATCCACCATCACCCGCACGTATCCCTCCTCCGGGTTGGTGAGGTGCGGGTAGCGCAGCAGCGCGACGAATCCAACCAGTATCCAGGGCCATGGCCGCAAGGCGTAGTGGGCAATGTTGAACCAGAGGGTCGCCAGCAGTCCATGGCGCTCATCCTTGGCCGCGAGAATCCGTTGAGCTACATAGCCGCCGCCTCCTGGCTCTGCTCCGGGATACCATGCCGCCCACCATTGGACCGAGAGAAAGACCACTAGAGTGGAGAGCGGCAGCCACGCCTTGTCGATCGGCGGCAGTACCCCGAAGGCGGCCTCGCGGGAACCGAAATGGGCGACGCTCTGCCGGGTGAGCTCATCCAGCCCGCCCACCGAACGGACCGCGAGCACGGCCAGGGCGATCACTCCACCCATTTTGACCACGAACTGGAAGGTGTCCGTTACCACCACTCCCCAGAGCCCGGAAAAGATGGTGTAGCCGGCCGTGATGGCGAACAGGAGGATTGCCGCCTTCCAGGGGTCGATATTGAGCGAGATCTGGAGGACGGTCACCATCGCCCGGGTGACCCACCCCATGATGATGAGGTTGATCGGTAGGGCCAGATAGAGTGCCCGGAACCCACGGAGTGCGGCCGCGGGCTTTCCCCCGTATCTGAGCTCGGCGAACTCCAAATCGGTGAGCACTCCCGCGCGCCGCCACAGGCGAGCGAAGAAGAACACCGTCAGGATGCCCGAGATGGCACCGTTCCACCACAGCCAGTTGCCGGCCACCCCGTATCGCGCTACTAGGCCTGCGACCACGAGTGGGGTGTCAGCCGAAAAGGTCGTGGCCACCATGGATGTGCCGGCCAACCACCAGGGCAGAGCCCGGCCGGAGACGAAGTACTCGTCGAGCGATTCACTCGCCCGCCGGGTATACGCCAGCGCGACTCCGGCTGAGGCCAGGAAGTACAACGCGATAATGACCCAGTCCGAGAAATAGAGGCGCATCAGAGTTCCTGGTGGAGGACGAGGGGGATCACTTCACGGCAACCGGCGCTGCAGGCCCCACCCCCGGGGGTATGTCGGTGGAATGGAGATAGGCAAATGTCCGGTGATCGGAGCGACCCCCGCGAGGGCGCGCGCGACCGCGTGCTCGATGATCGGATTGGAGCGCCAACCGATGACGTATGAGCCCACCTCCGGCAAGCGCGAGATCAGATAGGGATTGCCCAGGGACACCAGAATGGTAGGCCGCAGTCGAGTGCTCGCCGAGATGACGTTCATCAAGGTCTCGGGAAGCCCGAGCGCGCCGCGCCAGGCCGTCGGGCGGTCGGCGGTGACAAAGACGGCGAGCCGACTCCGGTTGAGGGCGTAGAGCGCGGAGTCATAGCTCGCCGTTCCGCTCGAGGGCCAGAGCCGAAAGGCGCTCACTGGGAATCCTTGGGCTCTGAGTCCAGCGGCCAGAGCGGCGCCCACAGTGCGGTTGTCCTCTTCGGCATAGCACACCAATGCCAAGGGCGGACGCTCGGTTTTGAGCCCGTACACCGTTCCGCCGACATCCTTCACCAGGACCACCGACCGGCCGGCAAGATCGAGCGCCTCCGCCTCGAAGGCGGAGCTGCCCACCACCGCCGGTACGCTGTCGAGCGACACGGTGCGACGGGTGAAGAGTCCCAGCGCCCGCTTGGTCTCGAGCACCGTGCGAAGCGAGCGATCGAGCCGCTCGGTCGAGATCTCGCCCCGGTCGACTGCCGCGGCCATGGCCTCGATGGTCGCGGCCGGATCGGCCGGCTGAAGCAGGAGATCGGCCCCGGCCTCAAACGCGAGCACCGCGGCGCGGGCACCATAGGCCGAGGCGACGCCCGCCATGTTGAGCGCGTCCGTCACCACCAGGCCGCGAAAGCCGAGCGAGTCGCGCAGCACCCCGGTGAGTATGTTGGGGGCCAGAGTCCCGGGGCGCAGCTCTCCCTGGTCGATCCCCGGGAGCGCGATGTGGGCGGACATTACCACCTTGACCCCGGCCGAAATCGCCGCTCGGAAGGGAACCAGCTCCACGCTGTCGAGCCGGGCCCAATTGGCGGCGATGACCGGAAGGGCGAGATGCGAATCCGTCCCGGTATCGCCGTGACCGGGAAAGTGCTTGGCCGTGGCGAGCATTCCGTTCTCCTGCAGCCCGCGGACTTCCGCTGCCACCATTCCCGCGACCTGCTTCGGATCCTCGCCGAAGGACCGAATATTGATGATCGGGTTGGCGGGGTTGTTGTTCACGTCGGCTACGGGAGCGAAGGCCAGCTGTACCCCAACGGCCCGGCCCTCGAGCGCGGTGATGCGGCCGACCTCGTAGGCGGCGGTGTCGCTGCCGGTGGCGCCCACGCCCATATTGGGAGGCAGTGGCGTTCCACCGGAGAACCGAAGGCTGGTTCCCCCCTCGAAATCGGATGCGATGAGCAGCGGAAAGCGCGAACGCTGCTGCAGCCGATTGAGCTTGGCGGCGATGTCGAGGGGAGAGCCGACGGAGACGATCAGGCCGCCAACGTGGAGCGAGTCCACCCAGGCTTCGGCCCGGGCAAATCCTTCGTCGTCGTATGCGGCGTAGTTCCCCGGAATCCAGGGGACCACGAGCTGCGCGATCTTGTCGCGGACCGAGAGCGAGCCCACCAGCTCGTCGATGTTGACTTCACCAGAGACACTCTCGGCCGACGGGAATGGCATCGGGTGGACTGGAACAGCAGGCGCGGGGCCACAAGCCCATAGCAGTACCATTACGAGCGCGAGGTGCCTGGGATGCACAGATCTCTCGTGTTGTTGGGACTCTGGGCGTGGTCGCTCGGGTGCGGTCCGCCGGCTTCTCGGGCCTCTGCTGCCGCCCCAGTGGGGGTACGCCCGGGGATCGAAGTCCTGCTGGCTGACAGCACGCACCTGGTCAGAGGCCGGCGGGTCGGACTGGTCACCAACCAGGCCGGCGTAGATGCGAACGGGGTCAGCGACGTGGTGCGATTACGGGCGGCCGGGATCCGGCTCGTGGCGCTATTCAGTCCGGAGCACGGATTCCGAGGGGCGGCCGCTCCCGGCGTCGCTGTCGCGTCGTCGGTCGATTCCGCCACCGGGCTTCCAATCTATAGCCTTTACGGCCGGACTTCCGCCCCCACCGACAGCATGCTCGCTGGGATCGAGCTGATGCTGGTGGATCTGCAGGACGCCGGCGCACGGTACTACACCTATCTCTACACTACCATCGAAGTCATGCAGGCCGCTGCCCGGCATGGCATCACCGTGGTCGTGCTGGACCGGCCCGACCCGATCGGCGGGTTGGTGCAGGGCAACGTTCTGAATCCGGCGTATGTCTCTCCGGTCGGACGGCTCGCGATCCCGATGCGCCACGGCATGTCCCTGGGAGAGCTGAGCCTGTTGGCCAAGGCCGATCTCGGGCTCAGCACCAGGCTGCGAGTAGTGCCGGTCGCGGGCTGGCGGCGCAGCGCGGCGTGGGATGAGACGGGTCTCATCTTCGTTGCGCCCAGTCCCAATCTTCGATCCATGCAGAGTCTGTTCCACTATCCCGGCCTGTGCCTGTTCGAGGGCACCAACCTGAGTGTCGGGCGGGGGTCCGACGCGCCGTTTGAGCAGATCGGGGCGCCCTGGCTGGACACCGCAGCGGTGTTGGCGCGGGTGCGCTCTGCTCGTCTTCCGGGCGTGAGCTTCCATGGCGTTGCCTTCACTCCGCGGCGACCGGGAGACGGGAAATTCGGGGACACGCTCGTGGCCGGCATCCGGCTCGAAGTCACCGATCGGTCAGCCTATGATCCGACCGCCACCGCGGTGCACCTCCTCTCCGCCGTTCGCCTGCTCCAACCGAGTCATTTCGCCTGGGTCCAGGCGCATTTCGATCGTCTGGCGGGGGGTCCCGTCCTGCGACAGGCCCTGGACGCGGCAACCGACCCTGCTTCGATCATCCGGAGCTGGAGACCAGAGCTGGACCGCTTTCGCGAGCGGCGCCGCCCGTTCCTGTTGTATCCGGAGCAGTAAGAAGTGAGAAGTACAGCAGTGAGAAGTAAGAAGTGAGGAGTGAGAAGTAAGGAGTAGGATTCAGTGTCACCCTGGAGCGAAGCCGAAGAGCCTGCCCCGAGCGCAGCGAGGGGGGCCGAGGCTCGACCGGCCTCCCATCCCTTTCGCTCGCGGAGTTTACCCTGAGCGCAGCGAACGGGCTCGCTCCAGGGTGACGGGGCGCACCCCTCACTCCTTACTCCTCATCCCTCACTCCTTACCCCTCACTGCCTACTTCTCACTGCTCACTTCTTACTTCTCACTGCAGTTCCGATTGCCCTAAGCGGTTCTGCCGGTTATCCTTTCGCGCGGCAAAGGGGTCGGTGACCGGTGGTGAATTCGTCCTGGGCCTGCAGAGGACAGACAAGAGCGTGAAGCTGCTGGGTGCACTGGAGAAGCCGTTCTATGCCACGGTCAATCCGTTGGTCGAGCGGCTGATCCGAGCCGGCGTGCGGCCAAACACGATCACCACCATCGGGACCGCCCTCGTGCTGGTCTCGGCGGTTGCGTACGCCGAAGGACATGTCCGGCTGGGCGGGCTGCTTCTCTTACTGAGCGGGGTGGCCGACACGCTGGACGGCCAGGTGGCGCGCGCCGGTGCCATGGTGAGCAAGTTCGGCGCCTTCTACGACTCCACGCTCGATCGGGTGGGCGACGGCGCCACCTTCATCGGCATCGCCGTGTTCCTCCTGACGGCGCCGGATGTGGCCTACAGGGTGCCAGCGATCATCGCCTGCATGGTGGCGATCCTCAGTTCGCTGCTGGTCTCCTATGCCCGGGCCCGGGCCGAAGGTTTGGGGCTCGACTGCAAGGTAGGCATCGCGCAACGAGCCGAGCGGATTCTGTTGCTGGGAGTGTTCTCCCTTCTAGTCGGAGCGGGGCCCGGAGCCATCGTCCTCGAGGTCCTGGTCACGCTGCTCGCGGCGGCGTCGCTGGTCACCGTGGTGCAACGGTTTGTGTACGTCTATCGGCACGCTGACGGCGTGGACACCGAGGAGCGCACTCCCGAGGTGGAGCCTGCCGAGCTCGATACCTTCGCGAAAGGACGTTAGCAGTGGCTCAGCAGACGGCCCGGCGGATCGCGCCGGCTCAGGGAAAGCTCGGAGTGCTTTGCGTCGGGCTTGGCGCGGTGGCCACGACGTTCATCGCCGGCGTGGAGAACGTGCGTTGTGGCGCCGCCAAGCCGATTGGATCGCTCACCCAGATGGGGACCATCCGTCTGGGCAAGCGGACCGACAAGCGAGCGCCACTCATCCGGGATTTCGTTCCCCTGGCCGCGCTGCCTGATCTGGTCTTTGGAGCCTGGGATCCCGTACCGGATGATGCCTACACCGCGGCCCGCCAGGCTGGAGTGCTCGACCGGCATGACCACCTCGATCCGATCGCCGACTTCCTCAAGCCGATCGTCCCCATGCCGGCGGTCTTCGATCAGAACTACGTCAAGCGGCTGCATGGGGACAACGTCAAGCCCGGCACCAACAAGCGCGAGCTGGCCGAGGCGCTCCGCAAGGATATTCGGGACTTCAAGGCCAGGCATCGTTGCGATCGGCTGGTCGTGATCTGGTGCGCCTCGACCGAAATCTTCATCAGTCCTGGCCCGGCCCACTGGACCCTCGAGGCCTTCGAGAAGGCCATGGACGCGAACGATCCGTCCATCGCCCCCTCGATGCTCTACGCCTATGCGGCGATCATGGAGGGAGTCCCGTTCGGCAACGGCGCGCCCAATCTCACCTGCGACTTCCCAGCCATGGAGGGGCTGGCCAAAGCCAAAGGGGTCCCGATCGGGGGCAAGGACTTCAAGACCGGCCAGACCATGGTCAAGACCGTGCTCTCGCCGATGTTCAAGGCTCGCATGTTGGGAGTGGCGGGGTGGTATTCGACCAACATCCTGGGCAATCGCGATGGCGAGGTCCTGGACGATCCGGAGAGCTTTAAGACCAAGGAAGAGTCGAAGCTGGGTGTGCTGGAGTACATCCTCCAGCCGCAGCTCTACCCCGAGCTCTACGGGGAGATGTATCACAAGGTGCGGATCAACTACTATCCCCCGCGGGGCGACAATAAGGAAGGGTGGGACAACATCGACATCTTCGGGTGGCTTGGCTACCCGATGCAGATCAAGGTCGATTTCCTCTGTCGCGACTCCATCCTTGCCGCACCGCTGGTGTTGGATCTGGCACTCTTCTTCGACCTCGCTCAGCGGGCCAACCTGAGCGGGATCCAGGAGTGGCTCTCGTTCTACTTCAAGAGTCCCCAGGTGGCTCCGGGTCTGTATCCCGAGCACGATTTATTCATCCAGCAGACCAAGCTCAAGAACACGCTCCGCTATCTGATGGGTGAGGAGCAGATCACGCATCTGGGGATTGAGTACTACCAGGAGGATTGAGGTGAAATATTTCCACCGCACCCACCTCTCCCCCGACGCCGTGCTCGCCCGCGCGACCGATTTCTTCGGCAGCGGGCTGACCCCGGTCGAGGAGCGTGCCCGCCTTCGGAAGTTCTCCGGGGCGATTGGCGAGGTGAGCGTCAAAGCCCAGGCCGAGGGGGGCCACTACACCCTGATCACGGTGGAGACCAATCAGGTGGGGGAGAGTGAGGCCGACAAGCTGGCCAAGCGGTTTCTGACCATCGTGCACACCCTGGCGGAACCAACCCATCGCCCGATCGGCGCGTACTGAATCGTGTTTGGCATGACCGATACTCTTGGAGGCAATCCCCGATGACGCTCTCGCGCTCGGCCTTCCGCCGCGGCGTTCCTTTGATCTTCTCGCTCCTCGCGGTCCTCGCGCTGGGCGGCCTGCCGGTCTCGGCGCTGTTGGGGCAGGAATCGGCCGCTCCCGCGCGCCATGGTGGCGGTGGAGAGGCAGCGCTGGTGCTCCCCGATCTGGGGCAGGCCAC
>JBIOUY010000113.1:0-7628 GCA_044867445.1 Gemmatimonadales bacterium | reverse complement strand
GGAAGGCCGACGAGCTGGAACACCGGTATCCGTAGCGTTCTCGGTTACGAGAAGGCCGAATTTCTCCAGACCGGCCATAGGCTGGGCTCTTGGGATTCGTGTCCACGACCCCGAGGGCGTCGCGCTGGCCGTTCCCGCCGGTGGCCAGGATCGCGGCGTACGCCAACTCCTCGGGCGGAGCCTCAGTAGCCAGGCTGGGGGAGGCATAGAAGGATGGATCGGGACGCCGACGTGCCATGGTCTTGGCTCCTGGATGAGGTGGGAGGAGGTCCTCACCAGGTATCTGCGGAGGAATCAGGTCAGGACAGACATGGCACTCGGCTAACAGCTAACAGCTAACAGCTAACGACGAACGGCTAACAGCTCCAGCTCGGCTGCCAGCTCTCGGGTGTTGCCGTAGCGACGGCCGGGTTGCTTTTCCAGGAGACGATGCACGATTGCGGCGAGCGGCGGCGGAACCTCCGGCCGCAGAGCCCTTACGCTGGACGGATCCCGGTGTTGGAGGGCGAAATACAGCGCTTCTGGCGCGCTCGCGATTAGCCCTGCACGTCGGTCTGCACCGTCATGAGGACTCCAACCTAGCCTTGTCTAGCAGCGCCATGTATCCTGGGACCGAGGCCGGGGGGGAAGCCAACATCTTGACGAAGGTCTGGCACACCGTCATGGAGTTTACGCCGTCGCTGATCGGGCAATGGCGCGAGCGTGTGCTCTCGAAGTATACTCTCGAAGCCCAACGCAGCCTCATTGCTGGACTACCGATGTCCGCACAGAAGAGGTGGGGAGATGGCTATACCAGCATGGCACGCCAGCGGGCAATACTACGAAACCTGCAGTTGCGATTTTGTGTGTCCCTGCGTTCCGGGACAGATGGCGGTCAGGCCGACCAACGGGTCGTGCACGTTTGCCATGGCGTTTCAGATCGACCGCGGGAGTTACGGCACGGTTTCCCTTGACGGTCTAGGCTTCATTATCCTCGGATTAGCGCCGGAGGCGATGGGCAAGGGGAACTGGTCGGTCGGTGTCATCGCGGACGAGCGGGCTAGTGCCGAGCAACGCGACGCCATCACCTCAATCGCGAGCGGGTCCGGGGGCGGCCCTATGGCTGCCTTGTCAGCCTTGGTTGGAAAGCTTCTAGGCGTCGTATCGGCACCGATCCGCTTCGATCGCACGGGCGCCAAGTGGTCGGTCACAGCAGCGAAGTTCGTCGACATGGCCGCCGAAGGGGCCATGGGGATCAACCCCAACGTCACGGAGCCGCTCTATCTGGACAACACGGGCCATCCGGCCGCGAATCGTTTTGCCCTCGCCCATGCATTGAAGAGCCACGTGGACGCACTAGGGTTGAGTTGGAATGACACAAGCGGAAAGAACAATGGCCAGTACGCGCCGTTTTCCTGGCGCAGTGCCTAGCCCATCACGGGTCGCGGCCCCTTCCCGGCGTGGCCGCGCTCTCCTCGGAAGCTGCATCGTTCTCATCACCGCACTGGCCTGGGCCTACCTAGTCCACCTCAATCGCCAGATGTCGTCCTCTATCCACGCCGACACGATGATGGCGAAGATGGGAATGGTACTGAATCAGCCGTGGGGCGCGGGTGATGTGTTCTTTACGTTTGTGATGTGGGCAGTGATGATGGTCGGCATGATGACCGTGCCGGCATTGCCGGTGCTGTCTCTCTTTGCCGGGGTGCACACCCAGCGTGCCGAACGCGGCGTGGCGCCGGCGGTACTGTCGTTTGGCCTCGGCTACATTGCGGTCTGGCTAGGATTCAGCGCGTGCGCTACCGGAGCGCAATGGGCGTTGCACCAGGCCGCGTTGTTGTCATCAACGATGGCGACTTCGAGCACGCCTGCCGCTGGTGCAATTCTCATCGCGGTGGGCGCGTACCAGCTGACACCGCTCAAACGCGGATGCCTTACCCAATGCCAGAGTCCGCTGGGATTTCTGATGAGCAACTGGCGGGACGGATCGAGCGGGGCGTTCCGAATGGGAGTACGGCACGGCGCCTTCTGCCTGGGTTGCTGCTGGGCCTTGATGGGCTTGCTCTTTGTTGTCGGTGTGATGAACCTCGTGTGGGTGGGCGCCCTGACCGCATTTATCCTCGTCGAGAAGATCGGCCCCACTGGTGCCCGCGTGGCACGTGTTGGCGGCGCGGTCTTGATCGCTCTTGGCGTAACCGTCGTTTCGAGGTGAGGGTAAACTTGTGCCGTTGCGTTCATCACGGCATTCGGATTGAAGCAGGTGGACCTGCTGGGCTTTTCGTTGGGCGGCGTCAATTACGCCTAGCCCTTGATCACGCCTACCGGGCGGAGCCGCACTACTCGGCGAGCGAGGCCGGCGCGGTGGACCACGTCCACCACCCGCTCGACATCCTTGTATGCGGTGGGGGCCTCCTCCGCCAACTCCCCGCTCGAGGGGCATCGCACGATGATGCCCCGACTCTCCAGCTCACGGCGAACCTCGGCTCCGGTGCGGGACCGCTTGGCCTCGCCTCGGCTCATTGCCCGGCCAGCACCATGACAGGTGCTGCCGAAGCTCCGCTCCAGCGCCGCATCGGTCCCCGCTAGCACATACGACGCCGTTCCCATGCTGCCGGGGATGAAGACCGGCTGGCCCACGGCGCGATAGCGCTCCGGGGTCTCGGAATGCGCCGGTCCGAAGGCGCGAGTGGCTCCCTTGCGGTGGACGCACACGATATCGCCGCCATGCTGCTCCAGCTTGGCGATGTTGTGCGCAACGTCATAGACCAGTTGGAGTCGGCCCTGATTGCCGAAGGCGCGGGCGAACACCTCCCGGGCACTGAAGCTGATCGCTTGCCGGTTGGACCAGGCGAAATTGGCTGCGGCACACATGGCGCCGAAGTAGGCCCGCCCCTCGGGCGAGGCCAGTGGGGCGCAGGCAAGCTGCCGGTCGGGCAAGCGGATCTGGTATTCGGCCATGACCTGGTCCATCCGGCGCACGTAGTCGGTGCAGACCTGGTGGCCGAGGCCCCGGGAGCCGGTATGGATCAGGATGGCGAGCTGTCCGGCCCGAAGGCCGTAGGCCGCGGCTGTCTCCTGGTCAAACACCTCGTCAACCACCTGCACCTCGACGAAGTGATTGCCCGAGCCAATCGTGCCGAGCTGGTTGTGACCCCGCTGCTTCGCCTTGGAGGACACCATCCCCGCATCCGCGTCAGGGAGCGCGCCGCCAGCCTCGGTGACGTCCAGATCCTCCGGAAGCGCCAGCTCCCGTTCGAGCATGAACCGGCACCCTTCCTGAAGGACTCGGTCGAGCTCGGCGGTGCTCAAATCGAGCTTCGGGTTACGACCCGGCCCTGAGGGAATGCTCCGGCTCAGGTCATGCACCGCCCCCTCGAGCCGCGGTTGCACTTGCTCCAATTGCAGCTCCGAGGCGAGCAGGCGGACGCCGCAGTTGATATCATAGCCGACGCCGCCAGGGGAGATCACGCCATCGGTGGTCCGGGTTGCGGCGATGCCGCCGACGGGAAACCCGTACCCCTCGTGGACGTCGGGCATGGCGTAGACGTAGCCGGTGACGCCGGGCAGGGTCGCCACGTTCACCGCCTGCTCCACCGAGCGGTCTCGCGTGATCTGCCTCCATAGCTCGTCATCGGCGTAGATCCGTACGGGCACCCGCATGTCGCCGCGAGCGTTCGCGGGAATCTCTCGCATGACCGAGCTTCGCGGGACTGTCGGGTAGCTGGGTGTCTCGGTCATATGTCCAGAATCACCTCGCCTTCCATTCCCCCAGGCACGTCATCCAGCCGTAGCCCGTGAAGGGTCGCGGCCTTTACCAGGCCCGGGACCCGATCGACCTCCACCCCACGGGCCCGAGCCAGGACCGATCGCTCCTCGACCCGGTCCATGCCGAACTCGGTGGCCACCCACTGCTCGGTCTCGGCCAGGAAGACGAGCTCGTTGAGCCAATCGGCCAGGAGAGACGCACGATCGGGGGAGGAGATCTCGACTTGGCGCCAGGGTCCGGAAGCCGTAGTGGGGGTGTCGCGCAGCTGGATCGTGGCGAGTGCCCGGCCCGCCTCCGCGAGCAGCTCGCCCAGGGAGCCGGCGCGGAGCCGAAGCTGGATCTCGGAGGTATGGTCCACGACCTCGTGCGAGGACCTGAGTCCGCCCATACCCGTACCATGGCTTAGTTCAGCTGGACCGCAAGGGCGGCAGCCCTTGCTTTCCCCGAGGCAGGACGCCCACCTGTTCTAGGTGGAGGCGACAGCCGCCCAGATGTCCGGATCAGGTTCCTTCAGGAGGTCCCTATGAGCAGTATCGTGAAGGTCCTCGAGGTCATCGCCCAATCCGACAAGAGCTTCGATGACGCCGCCCAGCAGGCGGTGCGCGAGGCCACGAAGACTGTGCGCGGGATCAAGAGCATCTGGATCGACAACTTCACTGGCGTGGTGGAAGGGATCGGATCGTCGAGTACCGGGTGAACGCGAAGCTGTCGTTCCTGATCGAAGGGCACCAGTAGCGCCGGCACCTGATTCTCCGCGACCCCGAGCGGGAGCCTCGCCTGCGCAGGGAGCGATTGGTGACGCTCTGTGCGCCGAACAGCAACGCCGGCGGAGCCTCTATGAAGAAGCCTAGTTCGTCTCGCGCTTGGCCTATGATTGAATGAGCCGCTGCACAGACTGGTAGCTAGTGAGAGGCTGTCCGACGGGCGGCAGATCGCCGCCGCCGCGATCGGAACGCTCGAGCGGTACACCCCCACCGACGTCGCCCGGGAGGACTATCTTTCGTCCTACGAGGGCGATCGCTTCGCGGAGTCGGTGCGCTATGTCGGCCCCTACCCGACAGAGCTTGCGGTGCTTCGCGATTTGCTGCCGACGATCCAGACGCCTGGGCGGATCATCGCGGCGCGCGTCATCGACGCGGGGCACTTCACCTGGGAGGACGCCGCGGATAAGTACGCGGCGCTGGTCACGGATTGGTGGACTGGAGGCTACGCAACCGCTGTGAGCTGATAGGGAGAACGATATGAACGAGCAGGACAGAGCGACTCGCTCGGCCGTCGCCGGCGAGCAGCAAACGGAAGTGGCCGTGCTCGCCGGGGGCTGCTTCTGGGGTGTCGAGGAGATCTTGCGCAGCGTGCCCGGCGTGATCGATACCGACGTCGGCTACACCGGCGGCTGGCTGGAGAATCCGACGTACGACGACACCCACGACAGCAAGTCGGGTCACGCCGAAGCGATCCGGGTGACGTTCGACCCCTCTGTGCTCAGCTACGAAGACTTGCTCGAGCAGTGGTTCTTTAGGCTGCACGACCCGACCACGCTCAACCGCCAGGGTAACGACGTCGGGACGCAATACCGTTCGGCGATCTTCCCGCAGACGCCCGAGCAGATGAGCACGGCGGAGCGGGTGAAGGCGCGGGTAGAGGCGTCAGGTAGGTGGAAGCGGCCGATCACGACGACGATCGAGCCCGCTTCCACCTGGTACAGCGCGGAGGGATACCACCAGGACTACCTGCGCAAGCACCCCGGCGGATACACCTGTCACTTCCTGCGCGACTAGTCAGGCTTTCGGCGCAGGAGCAAGTTGGAGTCCCGCTGCTCCCAGGGCCTATTCGCTTCCTAGCAGCGATGTGACCGCTGCCATAAGTTCGCTGGGGGTGAATGGCTCCCGCAGCGAAGGCACGTCACCCAGAATGTCTTCGGGGTCCGACGGCGGCTCGCCCAAGTGCAGGATCGACAACTCGGGCCTCTCGCGACGCACTTGCCGGATGAGCTCCCGGGCTGAGTCCGTGCCAAGCCGGGTGTTTGTGATCAGGAGATGAACATTGGGGATAACCAAGGTCAGTTCAGCGGCTGAATCGGCATCAAACGCGGCGAAAACGCAGTAACCCGCGTGTCGCAGGGTAGCAACTACCGTAGCAAGCAGGTTTGGATCGTCGTCGGTGACAACGATTCGGCGCGTTGCGGACACGACCGCGAGTTCTCCCGGAAGGGCGTCCAGCGGCAATGATCCAGTGCCTAAAGGCGCAGGGTTCTGATGCCTCTATTCGGCTGACTCCGACTCCCCGTCGGGACACGCGCCCGACAGGCCGTGCAGCAGGATCGCGGTCACCGTCTGGCCAGTCTGCCCGGCCGAGAATTGGCCTGGATCGATACTGCGGAACAAGCGGGTTCCCATCGCGGCACCCATGATCATCAGCGGAATCATCTTCGCGGCGCGCTGAATCTCCTCGGCGGGCACCTCGTCGCACCGCTGTCCCCGATTAAGCACCTCCCGGAATGTCCGCTCGCTGCGTGCCACGACTTCCTCATAGAACAGGCGCCCCGCCTCCGGCACCTTGGGAAGTTCGGTCAGTGCCAGGATGGCGACCTCGATCTGCCCGGGCTCCTGAAAGTGCTGCCAGACGCGCTCGAGCAACCTTCGCAGCACTGCTTCGCGCGTTCCCTCCATCGCGGACAGCGCCTCGTTCGCGATGAGGGTGGCTCTGACCCGGTCCTGGATCAGCTCGAGGAGGAGCCGTTCCTTTGACTCGAAATAGTGGTAGAGGCAGCCCTTGGTAACTCCAACTCGATCGGCCACGTCGTTGAGCGTTGCCTGGGTGTAGCCCAGGTCGGAAAACACCGAGAGCGCCGCCTCCAGGATCACCCCGCGTCGTTCCTCGGGGGTCAATCGGCGACGCGGCGGTCGCTGATCCTCCGCGACCGCTCCGCTCCGATCCAGTTCTGTATCCATTTGTCCCCGCAAACGATGGGTCCTTCCAGACCTACCAGTCGGAATATAGGTGCGCTTGCCTGCCCGGCCGAGTCTCTTGACATACCTACCAGAAGGTATATAGTGTCATACCTACCGGTCGGTCAATAACGATCGGCAGACTCACAGGGGGGCTCCGACCGATGGGCTTCTTTCCGGTGGAGCCTCCACAACGATTCAGCGGAGGAAAAGCTCCATGTTCGCGCAGTCTACCGTCACAGCAGCGCTCGTGCTCTCGCTCCTCGCTCCCACCCTCGCCACCGCCCAGACCAGCCAGACCCTTGACCGACCCACGGCCGTGTTTTTCGCCAACGGCGGCGGCAACTCCTCGCTCACGGACCTCAACGACGCGGGTAGCTCATCACTCAAGACCGGCTGGACCGCGGGCGGCGGCGCGGGCGTGCAGCTCAACCGCTATGTCGCCATTCGCGGCACCTTCGATTTCGCGCAGGCCGATGGCGAGAGCGGGACTCCGTTCGCCGGGCAGTCCGTGAAGCACTACTTCTACGGCGGTGACGTGCAGTTGCGGTATCCGACCCCCAGCGGCTTGGCGCCATACCTGCTCCTCGGCGCAGGAGCAGTGACTATCGACAACCCCGACAATGCGGCCTTCAACCGCTTCACCAAGTTCGCCGGCAAGGGCGGGCTGGGTGTGGAGTACACGCTGCCGCGCAGTGACTTCGGCATCTACGCCCAGGCCAACTCGTACATCTACAAGTTCGACCGGAACGGATTTGACAAGACCCAGGCGGACCTGCTGTGGACGGGTGGCGTGAGCTATCGCCTTCCTCATTGATGCGAGGCAACGCGGTGGGATCTGGTGCCGGTTTCCCCAATCGCGTGCAGCCGGTCGTTGATGCGGCGTACCTCACGCCAACTATCACATCAGCGGCACGCGACACCAGCCCACCCTT
>JBIOUY010000112.1:0-3394 GCA_044867445.1 Gemmatimonadales bacterium | reverse complement strand
GTACAGTACCAGGCCCAGTATAAGGCCAAGTCCAACCAGATTTGGGTCACCTACGTCATCGGTGAAGGGCCCCCACTGGAGATCGATACCCTCCAGTTTGCCGGCGACCAGGGGGCGCTCAACTTAGCGCCGGGGCTGGAGCGGAGCTGGCGGCGCTTTGTTCGCAGGGAGCAGAAACGGGCCGAACGCCCCGGAGAGGACGAGCGCCGGGCCATGGTGGACAGTACGGTCCGATGGTTCCGGTCCAAGGGCTATCCCTTCGCCTCCGCCCGCACCGAGGTCCAGGTGGACAGCGCGGCAAACCGCGCGGTGGTCATCGTCCGAGTGAACCCTGGGATACGGGCCCGCATTCGACGGATCGTCGTCACAGGCAACGAGACCATCCCGCAGCGAGAGATCGTGCGACAGCTGCCCGTCGGTGCGGGTGACTGGTACGACGGGAAGGCGCTGGAGCAAGGCCGGCAGCAGCTCACCCAGATGGACATCATGCGGTTGATGTCGATCGATGTGCCGCGCGACTCCGCCGACGACTCGAGCGTCGTGGTGATGGTCCGAGCCACGGAGAATCCCGGCCACCTCATCAAGGGCGAGGCGGGGTTCGTGTCGGCAAGCGGGCTCACCAGCCAGATCCAATGGACCGACCGAGCCTGGCTGCGGGGCCTCAGAACCCTCACAGTTGCGGCCACCGCGCAGACCGGCATTGCCGCACTGGACAATCCGGCGCAGACGCTGTACCGGCTTAGTCTCACTGCGTTTCAGCCGTACGTAGGAGACCGGCGGCTTTCAGCCGCAGGCGGGCCGTTTGTCGAATATCGCAGCGGCTTGATAGACCGAAGCTGGGCGGTCGGCTTCGAGGGCTCGTTGGTGTGGGCCCCGGCACCGCTGCGCTCGATAACTCTGGGCTACACCATCTCGCACCGCCGAGTGTACGACTACGGTTTTGGCAACGATCTCGCGCCGGAGCAGTATCTCCCGTTTCTCCAACTGGCTGATTCGAGCGCGGCCGGAACCCTGGAAAAGAACCGCAATCAGAGCGCGCTCTCGCTGGAGGGGAGCTACGGCAGGCTGGATCGGATCGCCAACCCTCGCAAGGGATACGTGATCCGTCCTCGGGTGGAGGTCACGCTCCCCGGTTTCAACACCACCGAATACTTCCTGATGGATCTGGGCGCGACGGCGTTCCTGCCCCTCACCAAGCGGGTAGGGTTCACGCTGCGAGCGGGCGGAGGCCGGCTTTTCCCCTACGGGAACGGCACCGAGTCGGTGGGCATCGAGTCGCCCTTCGTCTCTCTGCTTCGACTGCGCGATGCCACCTTCACCGCGGGCGGCACCCGTGACGTGCGGGGGTGGGGGACGTTCCTGGTAGGGCCCAAGCTGCCCCAGGTGACCGTTCAGGACGCGGACACCACGTCCGACCGGTACACCCCGGTGGGCGGACTGGCGCGGATCATCGGCAGCGTGGAGCTGCACTTCCCCATGCCGCTTCTCGGCGAAGCGTTCCAACCGTATCTGTTCTACGACGGGGGCAGGGTCTGGACCCCGGAGGAGCGGTTTGCCCTCAACGCCGGGGAGCTGGACCAGGACAAGTGGTATCACGCGGTGGGCATCGGCATCGGCTACGAAACCGTCGTCGGAGCGATCCAGATAGCGCTCGGCTACAAGCTCAACCCGTCACCGCTGGACCTGCGCTCGGCGGAAGACGTGCTCAATGCACTCAGTCATGGCACGCCCATCGACGCGGCGCCCACCTCGGGCGCCCGCCGGTTTCATCTGCATTTCTCCATCGGCTCCACCTTCTGACGGCCTGCGGGCTCTCGCAAAACCGACCCCTCCCGTCGCAAACCGGACCTGGCGCCACAGCCTTACTCGCCTGATCATACGGCCGTGCCCTCAAACAGCAGCGTCGCCAAGAACTCGGGGTCTCCCGACCCCTCGCTCGCGCTCTACGACATCCTGGCTCAGGAATACCAGGTAGTCACTGGCAAGCCGGTCTCGACCGATGATCGGACCGACACGGCTGCGTGGATGTTCCAGGCCGAGGACATCCTGGAGCCCAAGCGGTTAGCCGAGCGGCTGAAATTTGCTCATGATCGGTCGTCCAGCGGGCTCCGTACCGCGCCGCTCGAGCAGTCGATCGGCCCAGACACCGACAGAGCTCCCGCAGTCATGAAGGACCTGCTGGCGGACTGGCTCAACACTCTCCTGGTGAAGCCGGATTTCTACCAGAGGGACAAACCGGTATTCGAGGGCGTCAGGTTTCGGTCTCAGACTCTGGACGCCATCGATGCCGCCGAGCAGGACAAGAGCTATGAGCTGATCCGCAATCGGCTGATCCTGGAAGACACCTTCCCTGAAGTCGAGAAGGTGTTTGACCGCCGGCTCAAGAAGGTCTACGAGACTGCTCACCAGGAGAAGCTCGCCGCGCTTTGTCTCTCGGGGGGCGGCATCCGGAGTGCTACGTTCGCCCTGGGCGTGGTTCAGGGGCTGGCGCGTAAGGGCCTGCTGGACCACTTCCACTATCTCTCAACGGTGTCCGGAGGCGGATATCTCGGTGGTTGGCTGAGCGCGTGGATTTCCCACACCAGCCTGCCCGAAGTGATCCACCAGCTGAGCCAGCCGAGCGGACGCCCTCTCGAGCCGGATCCAACTCCCATCTGGCACCTGCGAAGCTACAGCAACTATCTCAGCCCGAAACTGGGCTTGCTCTCCGCAGATACCTGGACGCTGCTGGCGACCTACATGAGGAACCTGTTCCTCAATTGGCTGGTGTTGATGCCGCCTCTGCTGGGAGCCTTGACCATCCCTTGGATCTTTGTCGGGGCCGTGAGCTGGACCCCTGGCGGCTCCGGGCCAGCGATTCAGCAAGGTCTGGCGATCCTGCTCGCAGCGGTGGCGTTCGGCTGCTCGGTGGCGGCAGTTCGGTACGTGCATGCCAACCGCCCCTATTCCCTGGTGGATAAGGATGACGAGATCGAGGATCCGAAGCTGGACCAGTTCACCTTTCTGGCCCAGTGCCTCCTTCCTCTCGTGACCGGGGTAGTAGCCGCAACCATCTGCTGGGCCTGGGTGCAACGATATCTCGACAGCCGTTGGACTCTCCCGCGCTTGGCAGCCGGCTTCGCTGTCATCGGGGCGCTGATCCATCTGTGCGGCTGGCTTCTGGCATTGCGGCAGCTGAAGGAGGAGCGCGGGTTCTCGGGAAGGCGGTTGGCCGAAGCTCTGTTCGTCGTAGTTACCGGCGCGCTCGCCGGTGTCGTGGGGCTGATCGTGATCAGCGCAGTGCCCTCGCCATTGGAGTACGACCTGGCCGGCGCGGTGTACGTCTCCCTGTCTGTCCCGGCGCTACTCCTGGTGGTTCTGATCCTTCACCACATCTACGTCGGATACGACAGCA
>JBIOUY010000111.1:0-32950 GCA_044867445.1 Gemmatimonadales bacterium | reverse complement strand
TGAGGGAAGGGCCTAAGTCCGCGTTAGTACATGCTGGTCATCGTCGGCCAACGCTGGATTTCCGCCTCCGGAGCAAGAGGTCGCGCGTTCACGCGCCCGTAAACGGGCACCCGGCGGCGGGCCCGCTCTGGAAGCTCTTCCCCCGCTCCGTGCACTCTTCGACTATCTGCGTCGCCTGAGGCCGAACTAGGAGGAGCAGCATGAGAGTTGGCATTCTGGGTTCGGGGCTGATGGGCGGCAAACTCGGGACGCTCTTTGCGCGTGCCGGGCATCAGGTGGTATTCAGCTATTCGCGCAGCCCGAAAAAGCTCGAGAAGCTCGCTCGAGACGCCGGGACGAACGCGCGGGCCGGCACGCCGCGCGAGGCCGCGCGGGACGCGGACGCGCTCCTGCTCGCCGTACACTGGTTGCGCGTGGACGACTTACTGCGACGGACAGGCGACCTGGCTGGGAAGGTCCTCGTGAGCTGCTCCCTCCCGATGAACGCGGACGACACCGACCTCGTGGTGGGCCGGACCTCGTCGGGGGCGGAGCAGCTCGCACGGAAGGTGCGGCGCGCCAAAGTCGTCGCTGCCTTCGGCACGGTGCCCAGCGAGGTGCTGTTCGGCGTATTTGAGGCCCGGAACCGCGCCCCACGGCCCAGCCTGGTGTACTGCGGCGACGACGGGGACGCCAAGGACGTGGCCGCGGCGCTGATCCGCGACGTGGGGTTCGATCCGGTGGACGCCGGCCCCCTCCAGGTCGCCCGCTACACCGAGCCGTTCGCGCTGCTCATCGCGCAGCTCGCGTATGAGGGCGAAGGCGGCCCGGAGCTAGCGTATCGGTTCGAGCGGTTCGGGGCATAGCGGGCCCCGCTGGGCCGCCTAGGAAGGGACACGTCGCCGGCAGGAATCAGCTTATCTCAGCGCTCGCCTTCGGACCGAGGCGTGGCCCCGGCGCCGGCCGCCAGCGGCGCCATGGCCCGACGGCGGAAGAGCCCTCGCTCGCCGAGTCTGCCGATCAGGTAGAAGAAGAACGGAATGAAGAAGATCCCGATGGTGGTGGCGGTGAGCATGCCGAAGAACACCCCGGTCCCGATCGAGTGCCTGCTCTGCGCACCCGCCCCGCTCGCGACGAGCAGCGGAGCGACACCCAGGATGAAGGCGAACGAGGTCATGAGGATGGGGCGGAACCGCTCGTGCGCCGCTTCCACCGCGGCCTCGCGCAGGGAGCGTCCCTGGCCCCGGAGCTGGCTGGCGAACTCGACGATCAGAATCGCGTTCTTGGCCGCGAGCCCGACCACCACCAGCAGCCCGATCTGGAAATAGATGTCGCTCGCCATGCCGCTCAGCCAGACACCGAGGAACGCGCCGAAAGCGCCGAATGGAATTCCGAACAGCACGGCGAAGGGGATCGACCAGCTCTCGTACTGGGCCGCCAGAACCAGAAACACCATGACCAGGCCGAAGACGAGGATCAGGTTACCCTGTCCGCCGGCGATGCTCTCCTGATACGATTGGCCGCTGAAGGCATAGCCCGCCCCGCGGGGTACGAAGGCCGAGTCGGCCAGCCGCCGGACCGCGCCGAGCATCTGTCCGGAGCTGTACCCGGGCTTTGGCTGGCCGGTCACCAGGGCGGAGGTGAACCCGTTGAACCGCTGCACCAGACTGGGCCCTCCACGGAACTCGATACGCACGAGGCTCGAAATCGGGACCATCGCGCTGTCAGGCCCGCGCACGTATAGCCGCCCGATGTCCTCGGGCCGCAGACGGAACTGCGACTGCGCCTCGAGCTGCACTCGATAGGTCCGGCCGTACAGGTTGAAGTCGTTGACGTAGAGCGTCGAGAGCATCGTCTGCAGGGTTCGGAACACCTCGGTCAGCGACACCCCCAGCGATTTGACCTTCTCCCGGTCCACATGGACGTAGATCTGGGGCACGTTCACCCGCATCAGGGTTTGGACTCCCTGCAGCTCCGGCCGAGTATTGGCCGCCTGGGTATACTCGGCCACCAGCCCGGCGAACTTCCGGATGTCGTTGATGCTGCGGTCCTGGAGGTTGACCTCCAGGCCGGCGGTGGTGCCCAGACCGGGGATCTCGGGCAGATTGAAGCCGAACGCGACCGCGTCGTTGAGCGAGGACAGGAATCGATTGGTGGCCTGGAGCACGGCGTCGAGCTGCTCCGCTTTGCCGGTCCGCTCGTCCCACGGCTTCAACAAGACGAACATCGAGGCCGAGTTGGTCTGGTTGGTGCCCAGGACGAAGCTCAGGCCGCTGAAGTTGACCACGTACGCCACCGACGGCTGCTTCAGCAGGAAATTCTCGATCCGCTGGGTCACGTCAACCGTGCGCTGGAGCGACGCGCCGTCCGGCAACTGGAGCACCACGCCGAAGTAGCCCTTATCCTCGGTGGGAATGAAGCCGCTCGGCACACGGCGCGCGAGCACCGCGATGAGCACCAGCATCACGGCGAAGCACGCGATCCAGCGCGAGGGGCGTGCGATGATGCCGCCCACCGACCGCACGTACCGCTCAGTGACCTGCCCGAACCCGCGGTTGAACCAGCGGAACACCCCGTGGCGTGACTCTCCCTGATCGGGGTGCAGCAGCACCGCGCAGAGCGCCGGCGTGAGGGTGAGCGCCACCATCCCGGAGATCACCACCGAGACGACGAGCGTGATGGCGAACTGCTTGTACATCTGGCCGGTGATCCCGCCGAGGAAGGCGACCGGGAGGAACACGGCACACAGCGACAGCACGATCGCTACCAATGCGCTCGACACCTGGCCCATGGCCCGGTCGGCCGCGACCGCCGCCGGCACGTTCTCCTCCGCCATGATCCGCTCCACGTTCTCGATCACCACGATGGCATCGTCCACCACGATGCCGATCGCGAGCACCAGAGCGAACAGCGTGAGCAGGTTGATCTGGAAGGCGAGCAGCTGGAGTCCGAAGAAGGTCCCGATGATCGCCACCGGCACGGCCAGGACCGGGATCAGGGTCGTGCGCCAGCTCTGCAGGAAGATGAAGACCACCAGGGTCACCAGGACCATGGCCTCGAACAGGGTCTTCACCACCTCGTCGATCGAGGCCGTGATGAACGGCGTGGTATCGAAGGGAATGAACCAGGACACACCCGCCGGAAAGCTCCGGGCCAGTTCGGTCATTCGCGCCACGACCGCCCGCTTCACGTTGAGCGCGTTGGCTCCAGGCCGCAGGTACAGGCGAATCGCGGCCGTGGGCACGCCGTTCACCCGGCCGACCAGGTCGTAGCTCTGGGACCCCAAGGTGACCCGCCCAATGTCCTTCACCCGGACCAGCGAGCCATCGGGTCTCGCGCGGACGATGATTTCCCCGAACTCCTTGGGATCGGTGAGCCGGCCCAGCGTCGTCACGGGAACGGTCAGCTGGTTCCCCCGTGGCGCCGGTTCCCGGCCGATGCGACCGGCCGGATTGGTGGTGTTCTGCTCCTGCACCGCCGCCTGAACATCCGACACCGTGAGGCCGAGCTGGGCCATGCGGTCGGGATCGAGGCTCAGCAGCATCGAGAACTGGAGCGAGCCTATCCCCTGGGCGTCGCCCACCCCCGGGAGCCGCTTGAGCTCGTCGATGATGTAGATCCTGGCGTAGTTGTTGAGATAGATCGCGTCGTAGCGGGGATCCTTCGAGCTGAGGCCGATGACCGCGAGAATGTCGGTCTGGGCCTTGGTGATAGTGATTCCCTGGCGCACGACCTCCTGGGGCAGTTGAGGCTGGGCCAGGTTCACCTGGTTCTGAACGTCGACCGCCGCGAGGTCGAGATCCCGGGAGAGGTCGAAGTACACCTGCAGGTTCATCGTCCCGTCGCTGGCGTTGGACGACTTGAAGTAGAGCAGGCCGTCGAGCCCGGAGAGTTGCTGCTCGATGGGCGCCGCGACCGCGGTGGCGACGTCTTCCGCGGTGGCCCCGGGATAGACCGCGGAGACCTGGACCGACGGGGGTGTGATCAGCGGATAGCGATTGATCGGGAGCGTGGACAGCGCGAACCCGCCCAGCATGACGATGACGATCGAGATGACGGCCGCGAAAATCGGCCGCCGCACGAACAGGTATTTGATCGCGGGAGTGTCGCTCATCGTGGTCGCCGCTGCTCAGGCGCCGCTCGGATCGGGGGCGGCGCCGAGGGTGGTGCCATGATCGTGCTGTCGCCCTGCACCGCCAGGGTGCTGTCGCTCTCCGGATGGTACGCGACCGGCCTCACGGGACGATCGGGCACGATCTTCTGGGTGCCGTCCACGATGACCTTGTCACCGGGTTTGAGGCCGGCGTCAATGATCCACTGAGTCCCCTGCCAATCGGTCGCAGCCACCGTGCGCGCGGTGACCTTGTTGCTGTCGGCGAGGACGTAGACGAAGGGGCCGTTCAAACCCTGCTGCACCGCTCGTTGCGGCACCAGGATCGCGTCGGTGCGCTTGAGCCCGAGCAGCCGCACCCGGACGAATTGGCCCGGCAGCAGCGTGTGCTGGGGATTGGGGAACTCGGCGCGAAGCTGGAGCGCGCCGGTCGTGGGTTGGAGCGTCAGTCCGATGAAGTCCAGCTTTCCGATCTGGCCGAACACACTCCCGTCGGCCAACGTGACCTGCACATCGAGCACGCCGCCCGGCAGCACCAGGCGCTTGGTGGCAATGTCGCGCCGCCACTGGAGCACGTCCTGGTCCGAGGGGTTGAAGTAGACGTAGATCGGATCCACCTGGTCGACCGTCGTGAGCTGCTCGGTCGGTCCGGACGTGAGCGCGCCGACCTCCATCAGGGCGCGGCCTGCCCGACCGCTGACCTCGGCCCGGACGAAGGTGTCGTCATAGTTCTTTTTCGCCGCGTCGACCGCGGCCTTGGCGTCGAGCACCGCCGCATGCCCCTGGTCATAGGCGGCCTGGGCGTTGTCGACGTCCTGCTGGGCCACGGCCCGCTGCTGGAGGAGGGGCTTGAGCCGATTGAGCGTGCGTTCGGCATTGGCGAACTGCGCCTCCGCCTCCGCCATCCGAGCTTTGGCGCTCTCGTAGTTGGCCTGGTAGGTGCGCGGATCGATCCGGAACAGGATCTTGCCCTTTGGCACATCCGTGCCTTCCACATAGGGCCGCGCGACGATCACGCCCGAGACCTGGGCGCGAACCTGAACGCTCTTCGAGGCAGCAGCCTCCGCCACCCACTCGTATTGTCCCGGGATGGTCTGCCGTTGAACGGCCAGGACCGTGACTTGGGGGGGCGGCGGCGCGCCGGGCGCCGCCTGCTTGCGGCAGCCGATGAGGAGGGCGGCGAAGCAGGCGATGCCTTGCACCCCTGTCCACGCCGCGAGCCTAGCCCGCCGCGAAGCTGTCGCAGTCACGTCAACTCTCCCGTGGCGCCCGCGAACTCGATCTCAATCTCAGTCCGACGAGTCCGATCTAGCGAACAACCGGGCGGAGAGCAAGAGACCCGATCCCCAACGAACCGCGGCGCCCGGTTCCACGAAGCGTGGAAGTGGGCTGCTCCTGTTGTCGCCCGGGTTCCCGCCCTAGACTTCTCTCCACCGTGAACCTGAGCCACGTGCGGCGGACGCCCTGACAGACGCCAACGGCCTGGCCCCCGCGGCCATCCACGCGGGCCAACGGGTAGATATCGGCCTCCGCCTGGTCGCGCTCTTCAAGTTCACCAAGGCGGTCGTCCTGGTGGCGGCGGGCGTCGGGATGCTCCAGCTGCTGGATCCCGGTGTCGCCGAGCGAGCCCGCACTTGGGAAGTTGCCCTCGCGACCAGCCCCGGCCACCAGCCGATCGAACACATTCTGGCTTTGGTCGCCGGGCTGCCGCCCGATCGGCTCGAGATCTTGGGGATCGGTGCCTTGCTCTACGCGGCACTGTTCACGGCCGAGGGCGCGGGGCTCTGGCTGGGGCGCCGCTGGGCCGAGTACCTGACGCTGGTGGCGACGGCGTCGTTGGTGCCATTCGAGGTCTTCGAGGTCGCGCATCGCCTGAGCCTGCCGCGGGTGGGGGCGCTGGCGCTGAACCTCGCCGTGGTGGTGTATCTGTGGCGGCGGGTCCGCCGCTCACGCGGCCCGGCTGGACGAGCGGCTGGGTGAGACTCGCCTGTACTCCAGGTGGTGCGATGCCTTCCCTGAGCAGCCAATGTGGCCGCGGTTCCGGTTCGCGGCCAGCGCGATGGACCACGCTGGTCCTGCTCTCCGTCTTCCCAGTGTCGACCCCAGCCCATTCGCAGGTCCCGCGGCCAGCGGAAATCATCCTGGTTCGCCACGCCGACGAGCCGGCCGATCCGGACGACCCTCACCTGTCGCCGGCGGGCGTGCAGCGCGCCGAACAGCTCGTGTCGTTCATCACGACCGATCCTGCGATGACCAGATTCGGGTTGCCGGTGGCCGTGTTCGCGACGCGGACCACGAAGCACGGGAACGGCCAGCGAACCCAGGAAACGGTCGCGCCATTGGCGAGGGCGCTCAAGCTGCCGGTGCAGACCCCCTTCCTCGCCAAGGATGTTGCCGCGCTAGCAAACCGGATTCTCGCAGACCCGACGTACATCGGGAAGACGGTTCTGGTCTGCTGGAACCATGAAGAGATCCCGCGGCTGGCGACGGCCCTCGGTGTGAGGCCCGAGCCCCCGAAGTGGAAAGCGGACGTGTACGACCTGGTGTATGTCATCTCTTACCACGACGGGAGGGCGGTGTTGGAGAAGGCCAGATACGGCGGCAGATAGGTCGGTGCCCGATCAGCGCGGCTCGCCGACCAGGGCGGCAATGCCTGCCTTGGCCTCCGCGACGCGCGGACGTAACTCGGGGTCGCAGCTATTCCACACCTGGATACAGCGACCGTAATGCTCTACAGCTTGCTTGCGATCACCCAAGCGCTCGTAGAGCTCAGCTCGGCAAAGGTGTGCCGGCGCAAGATACACCAATTCATTGAGAGTTCCTTCAAGCCCGTGACTGAACCAGCGAAGGTCGAGGGCTTGATATTCGGGCATGGACCCGGGCGAACAATGGGAGAGCAGGTACCGCACGAAAGCGACCTCGAGACGCCGATCATCGACGTTGGCGGCGGCGCCTCCCGCCCAGCGCTCGTGCGTCGAGGGCTCCGGCTCACCTACGCCACCATCGGGTACAACTGCCTCGAGGGGCTCGTCGCGATCGGTGCGGGCGTCGTAGCAGGCAGTATCGCGCTGGTGGGCTTCGGCCTCGACAGTTCCATCGAGGTCTCGGCCAGCGGGCAATTCAAGGGCTGGCAGTCGCTGGCGCCGCTCTCGCCCCCGGCAGCAGCCCGTGCCGCTGCAGCACGCTTTGCCCGCGTTCGCTAAGTACCAGCTCAAGAAACAGCCTCGCCGCCTCGGGATTCGGAGCAGACTTCACCACTGCGATCGAATAACTCGCGATCACGTTGTATGGGTCGGGAATCTCAAATACCCGGACGTGGCGGGCGACGGCCGGGTTCACGTCCGAGCGGTACACCACGCCGGCGTCGGCCTCGCCCAGTTGAACCTTGGCGACCACGCCCTTCACGTTCTCCTCCTGCGAGACCACATTGGCGAGCACGCGGCGACCGTACTCCACCGGATATCCCCGGGCGCCGGCGAGTTTTTGGATTGCTTCTCGACTGTACTTCCCTATCGGTACCACCTGCGCCGCCATCACGATCTTGGTTCCCGGCCGAGCCAGATCCTGAAGACCGGCTATCCGCGCAGGGTTGGTTCTCGGCACGATCACGACCAGACGATTCCGTGCGAAGACCGGGGTCTCGCCGGTCACCAGAGTCTTCTCCTTCGCGTAGTCCATCCATCGCTGATCCGCTGAGGCGAACACGTCCGCGGGTCCGCCTGCCTCGAGCTGGGCGGCCAACTGTTGAGACCCGGCGAAATTGAATCGGACGGTGAGACCCGGGTGGTCGCGTTCATGCACGTGACCGAGCTCGCCGAACGCGTTAGTCAGCGAGGCCGCCGCATACACCGTGAGCGTGGACGGCCCGGATTCCGGTGACTGCCCGACGAGTCTCGGCGCAGCCAGTAACACCAGAGCGGTCCGCAGCAAGGTATTCATATGCCCAAAAGTACCCTCGAGTAACTCCGTTTTTCTCCGCCGGGCTGACCCCACGTAGGACGGCGACCAGCGCAGAAGACCCGGAGGCCCATCTTGACCCATTGACACGAGCAAGGCACCTGCTCCAGTGTGAAAGTGGCAAGACCGCCACGCATCCCCTGTTGTGAGGAACGCATGTTGGATCGGCGGGCCCAACCCGCGACGTCTCGTCCGCTGGTGCTGCTGGTGGAAGACGATTCGAGCATCCGGGCGGTGGTGACCCGGGTGCTCGAAGGCGATGGCTACCAGGTGCTCACCGCACCGCACGGCCGGGCCGCACTCCGACTCATCGGGTCACTCTCTCATCCTGTCGATCTTCTGATCACCGATCTCAGCATGCCGGAGCTCGGCGGGGAGGCGATGGTTGCCGAGCTCGCGAGACACCAGCGTGTCCCCCCCGTCTTGTTTATCTCCGGTGAGAGCGCCGAGAGCATGTCCAGTCTGCCGGGCGCGATCCTGCAGAAGCCCTTCACGGTCCCGCTGCTCAAGCGTCGCGTCCGCGATGTCATGGGTCTTACTGGAGCCGGGCAGCAGGCGGCGGTCGCACCCCAGCGCGCAAGGTAGGTCCTACCCAAGCCCCCCTCACTCGATCAGTTTCTATCTCGCAGTCGCCGGACTCGACCGCTCCGTGTGTTCTGACGGCTGAGGACTCGTCATGCCCATCTCGTACACGATCGACTCGGACAAGGGTCGAGTGGTCGTGCGGTTCGCCGGCACGGTTCGGGACCAGGATCTGTTCAGCACCTTCCACGAGCTCTACGATGATCCCCGCCACCGGATCGGCATGCCCGAGCTGACCGACTGTCGAGAGCTGGAACGGGCGGAGCTGACGGGGGCCGGTGGCCGTGGTAGCGCCGCAGAGCGTCGTCTACGGACTCGCCCGGATGTACGAGCTGCTGCGGGAGGGCAGCCCCGAGCACGTGGGATCTCACCGCCGCAGAACAATGGTTGGACGAACCGGGGTAACGGTGACATTTCTTCTTTGACGATACAGGAGGTGCTCGCATGACGCGGAAGACCCGCGAGCAGGTATGGCGCGAGCTGGACCAGTTGGGAGAGGACGAGGTCCGCGCCCGGCTCGTGGCCAATCCGGGAGCGGTGGAAGAGCCAGGCCTGGTGCAGGAGTGGTTGGCACAACGAGAGCGGGTAGCGTCGGCGCTAGCTGAGACCACCAACCAACTGGGCAAGCGCTCAAGGCACGGGTTGGGTCCAGCCAAGCTGCTCGGTGGGCTGGCACTGCTGACCGTGGCCGGTGTCGCGCTGGGATTTTTGCTGGCTAAGCGGAAGCGATAGCCCCAGCCCCGGCCATCAGCAGGCGGGGCTTGTCCCGTCGAAGGGGGAGTGGCATTATCTCCCGCCCCTCAGCCTGTCCGCAGGGTCATCACGGGTGGTGGGCCACTAAAGCACGCGGGGGGAAACCATGGGCGCACAGCCCAGTCGGCCAGCCGAGAGTCCGTCCGTCGATGGGGGAACGTCTCGTGCGCTCGAGGCGCTTCGATCCTTACTGATTCCCGGCGAAGAACTCCAGACCTACGCCATCCAGCGCCGCATCTTCGCGCTCATCCATCGACGGGTTGCGGTGGGCGCCACGAGCGGCCGGCTGATCATCGTGCATCGCGGACTGCTGGGAGGCTTCACGCCCCAGGACGTCCGCTGGCAGGATCTCCGAGACGCCCAGATGCAGGTCGGGATCTTCGCCGCCACCCTGACAGTCTCGGTCTACGGAAGCAGCGACCTGGCTATGACCGAGGGCCAACCGAGAGTGCTGACCGTCACTGGACTGCGCAAGCGTGAGGCCGAGGAAGTCTACCGGGCCTGTCAGGCACAGGAGCAGGCCTGGCGCGAGAAGCGCCGGGTCCGCGAGCTGGAAGAACTGCGCGCCAAGTCCGGGGGAATCCAGTTGGGGGCGACCCCTGGAGTCGCCGGAGGGGACGAGCCTCGATCACCCCAGGCCCGGCTGCAGCGCGCCAAGGAAATGGTTCAGCAGGGACTCCTGACCGACGCCGAATTTGAGCAGATCAAGGCTCGAATCCTTGCCGACCTCTAGCCGGCATGGCTCACATTCTCGTGGTGGACGATGACGCCGCGCTCCGTCGCGCACTCCAACGTATGCTCGAGGCGGGTGGTCACGAGGTGCTGCAGGCGGGGGATGGGTGGGAGGCGATTCGGGTATGGCGGGAGAAGGGGGCCGACCTCGTCTTCCTCGACATTCACATGCCGGTGGCCGACGGTATCGAGGCCCTGATTCAGTTTCAGGCACTGGATCCACAGCTTCCGGTGATCATGATGTCCGGCGGGGATCAGACCGGCTACCTCGACCTCCTCGGCGATGCCTCTCTGCTCGGCGCGCGGATGACCCTGCGCAAGCCGTTCACCAAGCGAGAAGTGCTCGAAGCCGTTTCCCGCGCCTTGGACAAGCCCGAGACTGATCTACGCTCGGGCGACGCCTGATTCCGCCAGCCGGGTGGATCGAGGGCCGTTCCGGTGGGCAGCGTGCCCGTCCTGAGTGCGGATGAAGACCAGGGCCTGCTGCACCTCGGGGCGGTCGAACAAGGCCGCGATGCGGGGATCGAATCGTTGGCCGGCGTACTGGCGAATGTAGGTGAACACCCGTTCGGCGGGCCACGCCTTCCGGTAGACCCGATCCGACGTGAGCGCATCGAATACGTCGGCCGCCATCACCAGCCTCCCCGCCAGCGGTATCGCCTCTCCCGCCAGCCCCTTGGGATAGCCTTCGCCGTTCCACTGCTCGTGATGATGGAGTGCAATCTCCTCGGCCAGGCGGACGACACGTGACCGTCCGCCGGAGAGAATCCGCGCGCCGATTGTAGTATGCCCCCGCATGACCTCCCATTCATCATCGGTGAGCGGGCCCGATTTCCGCAGGATGGCATCGGGCACGCCGATCTTGCCGAGATCGTGCAGCGGCGCGGAACGACGAATGAGGAAGATGTCCTCCTCGGGCAGCCCCAGCGCGCCGGCCAGTGTCGCGGCCGCCTCGCCCACCCGTTCGGTGTGCCGGCCGGTATCGTCGTCGCGAAACTCCGCCGCAATCGCCAAACGCTCGAGGGTATCGAGGTAGGCGCCCTCGAGCTCGACGGTCCGCTCGCTCACTCGCCGCTCCAGCAACTGGTTATGCGTCGTGATCTCCCGGTGGAGATAGCGAGTCTGGAGCAGATTGTGAATCCGGAGGAGTACTTCGTCCACCTCGAATGGCTTGGTGAGAAAATCCTTGGCTCCAGCGGAGAGCACCTGGCGCCGAGCGGCGGGAGAGGTGTCGCCGGTGAGAACCAGGACGGGCAAATAGGAGTGGGGGATGGCGGCCGCCCGAAGGGCCTCCAGGATCGCGAGGCCATTGACCTTGGGCATGTGCAGGTCCAGCAGGATCAGATCGGGATCATGTTCCCGGTAGAGATCCAACACCGCGGCCGAATCGGTGGTCCCAAGCACGTTCTCGTAGCCCGCCATGCGGAGAATCTTGGCGAGTGTCCGAACATTGGACTCCTCATCATCGACCACGAGGATGCGGGCATCGGCAAAGCGACTTTCAGGCATGGAGCTCGCTGGGGCGGGACGGATCCGACCAAAAAATCACGATAGACGCCTCCTGCGAGCACGATCCACGCCACGACGTATCCCCATGCGGGGCAGAGGGCTATCTCGGCTGGGAGGCTTCAGACTGCGCCGAACTGCGATGGTCACGGCAAAGCGCGTCCCTCCCCGGATGTACCCTGGAGTGTGATCCAGGCACTCGACATCCGGTCGAGCGGACGGCAAGGTGCGGAAGAACCCACCACCAGAGGACCAGTTCCTATGCGATACTCGAAGCCGCTCGCCCTGCTTGCTCTGGTTGCAGCCTTGGGTTGCTCCTCGAACAAGAGCGAGGACAAGCCTCGGCCGGAGCCATCGGTCCAGCGGACGCTGGACAGCGCCGCGAACCGGGTCGCGCGAGATACCATGGCCGACACCAGCGCCCATCGGGACACGTCCACCAGTCGGTAACACGGATCGCCGGGCCTGCGCCAGGTAGCGGCAGAATCCCTGCCGCGGTACGGACGCGTCACGGTGGAGTATCTTGCGCACTTCTCCACCGGGATTTGCACGTCTTAGTGGGAACCTCGGGCAACCACCTCGGCGAGGGGCGCCCCGTCGAGCGCCTCGGTTGGTTTGATGCCGAGCAATCGCGCGAGCGTAGGTGCGATGTCCACGGTGCGCACCGTACGAGCCACCCGCGCGGGCCCCAGCCCTCCTCCCCAGAACAGGATCGGTACCCGCACGTCCTCGGGCGCGGTGCTGCCATGTTCAGCGATAGTCCTTCCCTCGGACCAGACGTAGCCCGGCTTGAGCGACGCGCAGAAGAGCCATCCATGGCCCTTGGGAATCAGGTGTCGCCAGAGCCGCGCCTCGCGATCAGCACTGGACGCGCGGGCGAGAGTGCGCGGGGTGAATACCTGAAGAACGCCGGGCTGCCGGCGGGCCGCCATTGCGAGTGCCTCTGCCAGGCTGTCGATCTTGATGCCTCGGGCGTGCAAGGCCGGCGTATCCGCCGAAAGGAGGCCGCTATCGAATTCCAACCCAAAGTCCGTCCGGTAACGCCGCGCGAGTGCGGCACTCGTTCCTGCAACCAATCCAGCCAGCCGGACGCGGCCGGACGAGCCGCGCTGACCAGCCTCGGGAAATGATTGCACGCCGTGATCCGCCGTGAGGACCAGGAGAATCCGGTCTCGCGGTACCAGTGTGGTGAGCGAGTCCAGAAACTGACCGAGCCAGAGGTCCAGCCACAGGAGATGATCGTGCAGCTCGCGGGAGTCGGGCCCAAAGGCGTGCCCTACCGCGTCCGTAGTCGAGAGTGAGATCGAGAGCAGGTCCGGCGAGGAGCGAGTGCCCAGGCGGAGCGCCCGCACGCCCTCGAGCGCGAGGCGGAGAGTCAGCGAATCCATCCAGGGATAGTTGATGAGCGCTGCGGAAGCGCTGTCGGGATTCGAGGGCAGCCGGTGAGGAAAGACAAAATCTCGCCCGCCGTTCTCGAACGGCGTGCTGTCGGGTTCGGCATAGGAGGCCGGCGGCAGTCGCAAGCTCCAGACGGCCCCGGCCAGCCGCTCCGGTGCCCGACGGCCATTGAACTCGCGGATCCAGCCCGGGAGGGTATCGGCGTAGTACCGGCTGGTAGTGAACCCCGCGCCATGATACCAGTAGACCTCGGCGCGGGATCGCCCGATCGGGAGGATCGCGCCCCGGTCCTTGCGGGACACCGAGAGGGCCCGGGTGCCCGAGTCCCGGGCTACCATCCAGTCGTACAGGGTCGTTCCTTGAAACCGCCAGGGGGAAGCTCCGGGCAGGAACCCATCCAGCAACGGCAACATAGGGTCCACCACGCCGCGAGTATTGTTGACGATGCCGGTGCTGGCCGGTTCCCGCCCCGACAGCAGGGTCGAATGACCTGGGGCGGTCTCGGTGATGGCGTGGTCTTGCTCGCCGTGCTGAAACAGCAGACCCTGTCGCAGCAGTTGTCGGAAGCCGCCGGTAAACTGCGCGCTGTAGCGCTCGAGGTAATCCGGGCGCAATTGGTCCACCGCAAGGAGGATCACGAGAGCGGTGGGAGCACTGGGAGGAGCAGCCGAATGGCCCTGTGGCGCTGCACCCACCGCCGCCAGAAGAGCCAGGAGTAAAAGGAAGGCCATGCACTTGTGTCTTGGGACCTGATGCATTAGGAAATACCTATCCAGATCGAACTCGAGACCTGACCATGCCACTCACGCGTGAAGCGCGCCCGAAGCCTGAATTCCGGCACCTGTACCCCGAGGCCAGCCCGGACGTCTGGTTGCCGGCGGAGACTCTTGCCCGCCAGGTGGCCGATCGGGTTCTCGCCAGGCAAGGCTACGCCGGGCTGCTGCGGGGTCGCGTCCTTCCCGAGCCACACTTCGAATTTCGGGGCGGCCCCCCCAACCATATCCGCCCCGGGGGGCGGCTCAGCCGGGCCATCGACGGCATCCGGTAGCCCCCCACTTGTTCCGCCGGGCCGGTTGTCACTAACATAGATTGCCCAACCCAGCGCGGTGGCCCCTCCACTGCGCGTTTTGCCCTGAAGGTACTTCGAGTGCGCACCGATCAACCCGCCCGGCTTAACGGGGGCGGGCGGTCGCGCGCCGCCAGATGATTCCGGACCGGTCGGGTCCGGTCGAGCCGCGGAGCCCACCCTGGGTATGGTGCCCGGGGCGGCGCCGAGAGCCTGATCGCCATGCCGATACACGGAACCTATAGTACCCTCCTCGTCATCCTGTCGGTGCTCATCGCGAGCGCCGCCTCCTATACCGCCCTCGACCTGGCGGGACGGGTCACCGCTACCCGGGGCCGGGAGCGCCTCGCCTGGTTAGCGGGCGGCTCCGCCGCAATGGGCATCGGCATCTGGAGCATGCATTTCGTCGGCATGCTCGCCTTCCATCTGCCGGTGCCGATCACCTACGGAATCGGACGGGTCCTCCTGTCGGTGCTGGTGGCCATTGCCGCCTCGGCGCTGGCCCTGGTGATCGTGAGCCGCGAGTCTATTGGAATCGAGGCGCTGGCACTGGGCGCCATCTGCATGGGCCCCGCCATCGCTGGTATGCACTACATCGGGATGGCCGCGCTCAACGCCCCCGCCGCCATGCGCTTCGATGCCCTCCTGGTCACGCTCTCGGTGGGGATCGCGATCGCCGCGTCGTTCGGTGGCCTCTCCCTGGCCTACCGTTTCCGTACCGACGAGACCGCGCTCGGCCGCCGTCGACGGATGGCCAGCGCAGTGATCATGGGACTCGCCGTCGCGGGCATGCACTACACCGGCATGGCGGCGGCCGACTTCTCGATTCCCGGCGTCACGGGAAGGCCAACCAGCGGCGTGTTGGCCACCCGTGAATTGGCGATGGCGGTGACGCTGAGCACGCTCGTCATTCTCGGCCTGGGTCTGCTGGGCGCCATGGCCGACCGCTGGGTGAGACGCCGTACCGACGCGGCGGAAAGACTACTGCAATCGCAGAAGCTCGAAGCCATCGGGCAGCTCGCCGGGGGTATCGCACACGACTTCAACAATCTGCTCACCGCCATCCTGGGCTATGCCGAGTTCCTGCTCCAGTCTCTCGGGCCGGGAGACCCGCGTAACGAAGACGTAATGGAGATCCAGCGAGCCGCTAACCGCGCCGCCGAGCTCACTCATCAGTTGCTGGCCTTCAGTCGCCGGCAGGTGCTGCAGCCGAAACTGATCGATCTGAATTCCGCGCTGGCCGACACCATGCGGATGCTGAGCCGAGTGGTGGGGGAGCATATCCAGGTGGGACTGGTTCCCGAGTGGGATCTGGGAATGGTCCGGGCGGATCCCACGCAACTGGAGCAGGTCGTCGTCAATCTCGTGGTGAACGCGCGCGACGCGATGCCCGATGGCGGAAAGCTCACCATCGAGACCCAGAACGTCGAGCTGGAGCCGGGCTACTCCAGCCAGCTCATCGGTGCCCAGCCCGGCTCCTACGTGATGATGGCCTTCACCGATACCGGCATCGGAATGGATCCGGCCACACAGGCGCGGATCTTTGAGCCCTTCTTCAGTACCAAGGAGCGCGACAAGGGGACGGGGTTGGGCCTCTCCACCGTGTACGGCATCGTGAAGCAGAGCGGAGGCAATATCTCGGTGTATAGCGAGCCGGGACACGGCAGCACCTTCAAGGTATACTTGCCTCGGGTGCGTGAGGCCGCCCCCACGCCGGCGCCGCCGGAAGCACAGACCAGCAGTCTGGTCGGCACGGAGACGATTCTCATCGTGGAGGACGAGGCGGCCGTCCGCGAGCTGGCCGCCCGAGTGCTGCAGTTCTACGGCTACCAGACTCTGGTTGCAACGGATGGGGAAGAGGCCCTGGTCCTCGCGGAGCAACACCCGGGGCCGATTCACCTCATGCTCACCGACCTGGTGCTGCCGCACATGAGCGGCACGCAGGCCGCCGAGCGACTCGGCCGCTTCCGGCCGGAGGCTCGGGTGCTGTACATGTCCGGGTTTACCGAAAGCGCCCTGGCGCACCAGGGCGATCTTGGCGCTACTCCCGCCTTCATCGAGAAGCCCTTCGCACCCGTCGCCCTGGCCACCAAGGTCCGGGAAGTGCTGACCGAGCCCGCCCCGAGTCCCGGTTTTCCGTAAAGGGTACGGTCCCCCTTTCCTGTTTCTGGGTTTCGTCATACAGTAGATTTCCCCCTACAAACCGCTTGCGTGACTGATCCCTCGAGGGCACCAGAGCGGTGAGTGTATAGCCCGCGGACCCTCACCCGCCCTGCGACGGAACGCAGGGTGGTGGAATCGAGGAGGCCCAGGCGGACGAGTGAGGGGAGCCGACGAGGGCAGGGTGAAGACATATGCGTACGTTACATACTGTACATCGGGAGGCTCGGCTCAAGCCGGAGTATGCCACTCTGTATCCTGGTGTGCGACCGGGGGAGTGGAAACCGGTCGGCGAGCTCCTCGACAACATCAATGCCGTTCGATTACTGGGACGTCGGACATCTGCCGAGTTCTACCGAGGGCGATCCCTCGACGAACGGCACTTCGAGTTTCGCGGTGAGGCGCCGGAGCTGAAAAAGCGTCCCAGCCCGCGCACCCGCGCGAGCGACCATTAGCCGCTAACGGGAGTGAGCTCATAACCTGGCGCGTTTTCCGAGCTACCCTGCAGGGCGCGGTGTGCGTCTCAATTGATGTTCAGGGTATCCCCCAGAAGATACCAGCCGCCGCGCACATTCCTCCGGAACACCACGCCGTAGAGATTCACTGGACGACCGCGGAGTCGGTCGTCGACTGGCGCGCTGGTGGTTACGAAGCGGACCGCCCGAATGGCGGCAGTCCACAAGCCCGCCTGCTCCACCGCCGGTCGGAAGAGCGGCCAGATGCTGATGATCTCGCGTTGGACGGCAACGGTGTCACTGAGCTCCATTCGGGTTTCGTAATCCAGCACCAGCGCCGTGCTGTCATTTCGCACCGCGTACGGCGTGAGGTTCCATACAGGAAGGCTGTCGCCGGAGGGCATCCGGATATAACCGCGGGGCTGCTGCGCACCGGTCAGCCCAGGCACTCCGCCGGCCAGGAGCACCGCGCCGAAGGCAAGCGCCACGCTCAAGCCATTCGGGCTCCTCGCCGATGAGCGCGGCCGCAGGCCGGCTCATCTTTTTCTACGGAATGAAAGGGGTGAGGTGAATCTAAGACCGGAACCGCTCTCCGGAAGACAGCCTAGGCGACGCCCGCCGGCTGACTCACCGGCCGCGCCATGATCAGGTCAGTCTGTCGTTCGCTCCCCAGCACGAAGGGCTGCTGTCCCACCACCAGATACCCGCACTTGCGATAAAACGCCTGTGCCCGCCCGTTGCGCTCCCAGACGCCAAGCCACAACGTGCGAGCTCCCCGCCGGAGCGCCTCAGTAACGACCGCCGCCATAAGGGTCGATGCCACCCCCCGGCCGTGCCACTCACGCGCTACATAGAATCGCCACAGCTCTATCGGCTGCGGTCCAATCACGCAGGCCGGGGTGACACCGCTGCGCAGCTGAGCAAATCCAACCATCTCTTGATTCGCTTCGGCGATCAGGGTTGCGACAGACGGGTCGGCAAGCTCGGCGGACTGCTGCGGTACACCGTAGGCCTTGGCCAGGAACGCTTCCAGGTTCTCCGGCCGATTCTCGGCGGCGAAGGCGTCGCGAAACGTGCGGGCGCCGAACTGGGATAGCGGCAAAGCATCGGATAGCATGGCGGGACGGACTTGAATCATCGGTGAGCTCCGTGGGACCCAGAGGCGGCTAGGCTCGGCAGAGTGAATCTCGCTCCTGCCACAGGCGCTTGAGCAGTTGGATCTGCCCGGTGTGATAGGCATCGTGCGCCGCGATGCCGACGACGAGGTCGCCGTAGGTCCAGCGGCGCCCCTCGGGCGGCCGACGATTTAACCGTTCGGGCTGGAGCGCCCGAATGGCATGCACCAGGCGCTCGTGCTCCTCGCGGAGCACGGCCACGTCGGCAGCCCAGGCCCGATCATCGGGCCGGTCGGGAAGCGCGCGCCAATTGGATGGCCCCCGAGGGAAGGCGCCGCGAGCCCCACCCTCGAGCTGGCGACGGACGGCGTACTTCCAATAGGCGATATGCAGTGTGATGGCCCAGATGCTCTTCCGGCGGGGAGCAGGAACCCAACGCGCCTGCACCGCGTCGACGCCCCGCACGGCCCCAACCGGCGTCGGGCCACCATGCCAACTGCGTTGCCCAGGCGCGGGCTGGACGCTGCCGGCCAACAGCGCCATCGGGAATTGAGGCATCATGTCCTCGGGAACGGAATGGTCAGGAGAACGGCCGCAAGCGCGCCGAGCCGCACCTGCAGCCGCTTCACCCGGCTCGGGCGGCTAAGACGAGCGCTTGCGCGAGCGCTTCGATGACTTCTTGCTTCTCCTTCTGGCCGGCACCTTCGCGCCTTTCTTGCGTGCCTCCGAGAGCCCGATCGCAATCGCCTGCTTCCGGCTCTTCACCTTGCCGCCGCGGCCGCTTTTGCCGCTTCGGAGGGTGCCCCGCTTCCGCCGCCGCATCGCGCTCTCCACTCGCTTGCTTGCGGCGCTGCCATAGCGGCGGCTCGATTTCTTTCTCGATCTCTTCCTGGCTGGCATAGGGCCTCCCGGTTGGGGCTGATCTGGTGCTCTCAACCTGAGGCCCCCGAGGTATCCCCACTGTGACGTGAGGCACGTTTCGAGAGGAGGCAGAGGAGGCAGAGGAGGCAGAGGACGGAGAGGACGCAGAGGACGAGAGGAGACTCCTCATCCCGAGCACAGCGAGGGATCCGCCTAGCAAGCTTCGAACACGGTTAAGCAGGTCCCTCGGTCGTTTCACCCCCTCGGGATGAGGACCTCGTAGCACTCCGCCTCTGCGTCCTCTGCGTCTTCTGCGTCTTCTCAAGGTCTGAACCCCGCGCTGCGCCTGAGCATCCTGGGATCGTACGGCCGGCCCGCGGCGATTACCAGGTGCACGCTGCGAAGGTTCGCGATGTCGGCCAGGGGATCGCGATCCAGAACGACCAGGTCGGCGCGCTTGCCCGACGCGATGCTTCCACTCTCCCGCTCGAGCCGCATCGCCCGTGCTGGTACCATGGTAGCGCTCTGCAGCGCCTGCATTGGAGTGAATCCCGCCCGCACGTAAAGCTCCAGCTCCCGATGGAGCGAATGCCCTGGCACCTGCTGGTCAGTTCCGGCGACGATCGGCACTCCAGCCCGGTGAAGGGCACCCACGATGGCAACCAACCCATCGAACGTGCTTCGTGCAGCCGCGGCGTCCGACGGCGGTACGCCACTCTGCTCGATGGCACTCGCGAGCTGCGGTGGCAACATAACAATCCCCGGCTCGAAGCTGGCCACTGGCTGGTCCGCCGAATGGGTCGCCATCTCGAACACCGCCAGCGTGGGATCGAGCACGACGTGATGCTCGAGGAGCACTCGGATAGTCCGACGAGCCTCCGGCGACCCGAGGTCCACGGGACCACGAGCGAAGGAGGGCCGGACGGTGTCGGCCGGGGCCATCATCCGCCGGATGAAGGACACGTGGTTGATCTGGTCCATCCCGGCCGCAATGGCCTCGAAGCCGGTTACCGATCGGGGGATGTGCCCTGTCACGGTCATGCCCAGGCGGTGCGCCTCGCTGCAGATGATGGGAATGAGCTCGGCGGGGACGCTGTTGTAGAGCTTGATCTGCTCGAAGCCGCTTTGGTGATATTCCCGCACCAGACGTTTGGCCCCCTCGACGGTGCGAGCCCGTCGCACCCCGATGGCCGTGGGGCTATCGCCGTCGATAAAGCCGGCCGCGAGAATGCGAGGGCCGAGACCTCGCCCGCTGGAGATCGCGGAGCGGACCGCCTTGATGAACTCGAACTCATTGCCCACATCGCGGACGGTAGTGACACCCGCGCCCAGGTAGGCGGGGCCCCAATCCACCTGAGAGTAGTGGGCGTGCATATCCCACAGGCCTGGCACGAGGTATTTCCCCGAGACCTCGATTCGGGTCGCATCAGCCGGGATCACCACGCTCCGCCGGGGGCCCACGGCCACGATGCGGTGCCGGCGAAGAACCACAACCGCGTCCGGAATCGGATCGGCGCCGCTCCCGTCGATCAGGGTGCCTCCGATCAATGCAATTGCGCCCTGAGCCGATGTGGGGGGGACCAGCGCCGCTAACCGGGTCATGCTGGCGCGAACCGCTTTGCCCACCAATCTCGGCAGCGCTTGCTCGAAGGCTTCCCGGATGACCTCGAAATGATTGCCGCCAGCCTCGTTGGTCACTGCCCCAACCAGGCGCATCTTCGAATCGAACCAGAGCGTCTCATATCCCCAGACTACACCCCCAACTGTGTATCGCTGCAGGGCGACGTCTCGACCAGCCACTCGTACCGTGTCGCGCCCACCGGCGACGATGGTGGCGGCTCCGTCCGGCAAGAGGAGCAGCGTATCCGGACGCCCGTGCATGGCCCAGTAGCGGACCAGCTCCTGTTGAACCGCGAATGGGGCATAGCCCGCGATGGTGAAGTAGCGCTTCGGTGCCGACCGACGGATCACTCGCGCACCATCGCTGGTCACCAGACTGTCTCCCGCGCGATCGACAGTGATTCGGGTGTCGGCGGTGGGGGGAGCATGTCGGGTCAGGCTGAATCGCTGCACCAGGAGATCGGGAGCAGCCTTCAGACTCAGCCGAGTGGTGTCGGGACGGCCGCGGTCGACGAAGCCGAAGGTCGTGGTGAGCTCGACACCCGAGTCGCCGGCGACGAGCTCGTAGTGCTCGGTGCCGATCGGATTCATTTCCATGTGGAGTCGGAAATCGCCCTGCTCCGCCGTCCCTGGCGAGGGAGCTGACCTCATCTGAGCCACGGCAGCAGGCGGGCCGCCGACGAGAGAAATGATGCAAGCCGCAGCTGCCGCGACCCAGGCGAGGATGCTCATGCCGGCTGGGGCGACCGACCGCTCGCGCCCTGGGAGAACAATCGCGCGTCCAGGCTCACCGGCCCCGCGCCGTGGGCCGCGAAAAACAGAAAGACGATCCCATACAAGAGGGGCGGCTCCCCGTGGTTCAGGATCGGCCAGAGTCCCTGCGGTGCGTGGGCCTTGCCGTAGGCGATCATCATCTCACAGAAGAGGAGCGCGGCCACCGGACGAGTGAAGAGGCCAAGCACGATGAGCAGCCCGCCGAAGCACTCGAGAATCCCAGCCAGCCCCATGAGCGAAAAGAGCGGCGCTGTACCTCCGGACGGTCCGAAGCCGCCGAGCAGGCCGAAGGTCTTCTGCAGTCCATGCTCCATGTAGAGCAGCGTCGGAATGATGCGGAAGATGGTCAGCGTGAAGGTGCGAAAGTCCATGGTGGGGCTCCGTCTCATTTAGGTCACGCGAGCGTATCCGCCCGGTCAAAGTAATGAGAGCCCGTCTCCGGGGCATGTTCGCGTCTTGACACTCGGTAACAGTTCGATGTTGATTGAACCGCTTATGACGACGACTGCCCGCCGACCCCGACTGACCGCCGAGCGATTCGAGCTGATCGCCAAGGCGCTGGCCGATCCCAGGCGCATGGCGTTGCTCGAAACTATCGCCGGCGAGGAAGAGTGTCCCTGCCAGCGGCTGCGTCGGGAGTTCCCTGTGTCCAAGGGGACCATCTCTCATCATATCAAAGAGCTGGTCCGCGCCGGCCTGATCGATGCCCGGCGTGACGGCCAGTACCTTCATTGCGAGATCCGGCGTGACGTCCTGGAGGCGTACGCGGTCGAGCTTCTGCGGCGCGTCAGGGGCGCTCGCTGAGCCGAACCCGGTCCTGGGCACCGCTGTGGGGTCGGGTGCGGGGCCGGGAACAGTTTTACGGTTCTACAACTATTGTACTAGTTGCCCGCGTCCAAGGGTGGACGCGGCGTCAGCGGAGGCTGGCATGATTCGTCGGTCATCGAGGTTCAGTGTGCTCTGGCTCAGCATCCTCCTCGGCTGTGGTGGCAAGCCCCCGGCTGCCCCACCCCCGCCCGCGGTCACGGTTGCCGTGGTGCCGGAGCGCGAAGTCACCGAGTGGGACGAATTCACCGGCCGGATGGAGGCGGTGGACGCCGTCGAGATTCGGCCCCGGGTGTCCGGTTACATCCAGCGGGTCGACTTCGCCGAAGGCAAAGAGGTTCGTAAAGGCGAGGTGCTGTTCGAGATCGACCCGCGCCCCTACCAGGCCGACCTGGCCCGGGCCGAGGCCCAACTGGAGCAGGCACGGACCGCGGCGGCGCTGGCCTCGAAGGAAGTGGGACGCGCTCAGCGCCTGGTGGACGTGCAGGCGATCTCCCGGGAAGAGTTCGACAGCCGGACCAGCGCTGAAGCCAACTCCGAGGCCGCGGTGCGCGCCGCGGAAGCCGCGGTGCAAACAGCCAAGCTCAACCTGGAATGGACTCGAGTTCGGGCGCCGATTGCCGGGCGGGTGAGCAATGCCGAGGTGACGCCTGGCAACCTGGTCCAGGCGGGCCCGCCCACTGCCACGCTGCTCACCACGGTCGTGTCGCTCGATCCCATCTACGTCTACTTCGAGGGCGACGAGCAGACCTACCTCAAATATTCCGGTCTCGCCCGGGCCGGCACGCGGCCCAGCTCGCGGGACGTGCGCAACCCGATCTATCTCGGGCTGATGAACGAGGACGGCCATTTCCCCCACAAGGGCTACGTGGACTTCGTGGACAACCAGCTCAATCCCCAGACCGGGACGATTCGGGCTCGGGCGGTCTTCTCCAACAAGGACCGGTTGTTCACCCCCGGGCTGTTCGCCCGCCTGAGGCTGATCGGCAGCGGGAAATATCGCGCCACACTGGTGCTCGACCGCGCGGTCGGCACCGACCAGGACAAGAAGTTCGTGCTGGTGCTCAAGCCGGACAACACGGTTGATTATCGACCGGTGCAGTTGGGTCGCCTCATCGAGGGCCTTCGGGTGATTACCTCGGGCCTCAAGGAAGGTGACAAGGTTGTGATCAACGGCATTCAGCGGGTCCGGCCGGGCATGAAAGTCACGCCGACCCTCGCAGCCATGTCACCGGATTCGGCCGCGCTGGGCGCGCAGACCGCCCCGACGAAAGCGGAGTAGCAATGCATTTCTCCCGTTTCTTTATCGACCGGCCGATCTTCGCGGCCGTGCTCTCCGTGGTCGTCTTCCTGGCCGGTGCAATCGCGATGTTCGCGTTGCCGGTGAGCGAATATCCCGAAGTGGTCCCGCCCACCATCGTGGTGCGCGCGGTCTACCCTGGTGCCAATCCCCGAGTGCTGTCCGAGGCCGTCGCGACCCCCCTGGAGGAGCAGATCAACGGGGTCGAGAACATGCTGTACATGTCGTCTCAGGGCACGGCCGACGGCGTGCTTACGCTCACGGTCACGTTCCGCATCGGCACCAACGTCGATATCGCGCAGGTGCAGGTGCAGAACCGGGTGAGCCAGGCTCTGCCCAGGTTGCCGGAGGAGGTTCGCAATCTGGGCGTCACCACGGTCAAGAGCTCCCCCGACCTGACCATGGTGGTCCACCTGGTGTCCCCAGACAACCGCTACAGCATGGTCTACCTGCGGAACTACGGCGTGCTGCAGGTCAAGGACGTTCTCGCCCGGATTCCCGGGGCCGGGCAGGTCCAGGTCTTTGGTGCCGGCGACTACGCCATGCGCATCTGGCTCGACCCGCAGAAAGTCGCCGCCCGAGGCCTCTCGGCGAGCGACGTGCTTGGTGCCATCCGGGAGCAGAACGTGCAGGTCGCCGCCGGCGTTATCGGCGCGCCGCCCATGCCGGTGCCGGTCGACTACCAGCTCAGCGTCAATGCGCATGGCCGACTGCTGGATGAGCAGGAGTTCGGCAACGTCATCATCAAGACCGGAGCCAACGGCGAGATCACTCGGCTCCGGGACGTGGCCCGGATCGAGCTCGCGGCCGGCGACTACGCCCTGCGCTCGATGCTCAACAACCAGGATGCCGTGGCCATCGCGATCTTCCAGGCGCCAGGCTCCAACGCGCTGCAGCTCTCCACCGCAGTGCGCTCCACGATGGCCGAGTTGAAGAAGAACTTTCCCCAGGGCGTGGACTACCGGGTGGTCTACGATCCCACCATCAACGTGCGCGACGGGATTCACGAGGTGGTGAAGACCCTGCTCGAGGCGGTGATGCTGGTCGTCCTGGTGGTGGTCTTGTTCCTCCAGACCTGGCGAGCTTCGATCATTCCCCTAGTTGCTGTCCCGATCTCGATCGTAGGCACCTTCGCCATCCTGCTGGGATTTGGGTTCTCGATCAACACCCTCTCGCTCTTCGGGCTGGTGCTCTCCATCGGCATCGTGGTCGACGACGCCATCGTTGTGGTGGAGAACGTCGAACGCAACATCGAGGAGGGGCTCTCGCCCCGCGACGCATCCTACAAGGCCATGGAGGAGGTCAGCGGGCCGATCATCGCGATCGCGCTGGTGCTGTGCGCGGTGTTCGTCCCGGTCGCTTTCCTGAGCGGGCTGACCGGGCAGTTCTACCGCCAGTTCGCCCTGACCATCGCCTTCTCGACCGTGATCTCGGCGTTCAACTCCCTCACCATGTCGCCTGCCTTGAGCTCGATCCTGCTCAAGTCTCGGGGGGTGGCACCGGACCGCCTGACTCGAATCCTGGACCGTCTGTTGGGATGGATCTTCCGACCGTTCAACCGTGTGTTCAAGCGAGGATCGACCCGGTACGGAGGGTCTGTGGCCAGCGTCCTGCAGCGGAGGGGAGCGGCGCTGGCAGTGTACGTGTGCCTGGTGGCGCTCACCATCTTTGGGTTCAGCAAGGTGCCACACGGCTTCGTGCCCACCCAGGACAAGCAGTATCTGGTGGCGTTTGCCCAATTGCCGGATGGGGCCACGCTCGATCGGACCGAGGCAGTCATGCGGCAGATGGCGGACATTGGCCGCAAACAGCCCGGGGTATTGAACGCGGTCCAATTCCCCGGTCTTTCCATCAACGGCTTCGTCAACGCGCCGAATGCCGGAATCGTCTTCTTCACCTTGTTGCCGTTCGATGAGCGCAAAGGTAAAGAGGAGTACGGCCTCAACGTCGCGGGCGCGCTCAACCAGAAGTTCTCCACCATCCAGGACGCGTTCGTTGCGGTGTTCCCTCCCCCACCAGTGCAGGGGCTCGGGACCGTCGGCGGATTCAAGATGGAACTGGAGGACCGGGCCGGGCTGGGTGAAGGGGAGCTCTACCAGGCTACCCAGGCGCTCCTGGGCAAGGTGTATCAGACCCCGCAACTGGCCGGAGCCTTTTCCGGCTACCAGATCAACGTGCCCCAGCTCTACGTCGACGTGGACCGCGAGAAGGTGAAGCAGGAGGGCATCTCGCTCACCGATCTGTTCCAGACCATGCAGATCTATCTCGGGTCGGTGTACGCCAATGACTTCAATCGGTTTGGCCGGACCTATCAGGTCATCGTCCAGGCCGACGCGCCCTATCGCGCGACCGCGGAGAACATCGCCCAACTCAAGGTGCCGAACGACAGCGGAGAAATGGTGCCGCTCGGCTCGGTATTGCGGGTGCGGGAGTCGTACGGTCCGGATCGGTCCCAGCGGTACAATGCCTATCCCGCCGCCGACATCAACGGAGGCCCGGCGCCGGGAGTGAGCTCCGGCCAAGCGAACGCCATCATGGAACGGCTGGCCAAGGAGACCCTGCCGAATGGAATCGGCTATGAGTGGACCGATCTCACGTATCAGCAGATCCTGGCCGGCAACACCGCGGCCTTTGTCTTCCCGCTCTGCGTGCTGCTCGCCTTCCTGGTCTTGGCCGCGCAGTACGAGAGCTGGTCACTGCCCCTGGCGGTCATCCTGATCGTCCCCATGTGTCTCCTCTGTGCCATCACCGGCGTGTGGCTCACGAGAGGAGACAACAACATCTTCACCCAGATTGGATTCCTTGTGTTGATCGGTCTAGCCTGCAAGAACGCGATCTTGATCGTGGAGTTCGCCCGCGAGCTACGACTTCGCGGTCGGTCCGTCATAGAGGCAGCGCTCGAGGCCTGCCGCATCCGGCTCCGCCCCATTCTCATGACCTCGTTCGCCTTTATCATGGGCGTGCTGCCGCTGGTGTTCTCCAGCGGCGCCGGCGCCGAGATGCGGCACGCGATGGGGGTCGCCGTGTTCTCGGGAATGCTCGGCGTCACCTTCTTCGGTCTGGTGCTGACGCCGGTGTTCTACGTGACCATTCAGACTGTGGTGGACCGGCGCCGGCCGGCCCCTGAGTCTCGGACGGAGCCGGCGTTGGAGGGAGCTACCCATGCGTAAGGCGAGGATCCTGTGGGCAATGACACTGGCCGGCTGCGCGACATCACCGGCTTATCGCCGGCCGGCAGTACAGGTTCCTCCCGCCTTCCGGGAGACCAAAGACACCATCGGGGCCAGGTACGTGCCCGCGGTAGTGGATACCACGGCCAAGCCGTCGCCTGCCAACGAGCGGGCGCTGGCGCAGGCCGAATTCTGGAAGGAGCTGGGGGATACCACGCTCAATCGCCTGCTGGACGAGGTGGCCCGCGCAAATCTCGACGTGCGCGCGGCACAGGCAAGGGTTCGGGGTGCGCGTGCCGCGCGGTCCAACGCGGCGCTCGATCTTGCTCCGACGATCACCGCGTCGGGCGGCTACACCCGGCAGCGGATTTCCTCGGCCAGCTTCCCCATCGGTGCGGGCAGGTTCCCCGACCAGGACATCTGGGATGCCGGCTTCGACGCGTCCTGGGAACTGGACCTCTTCGGCCGACTGCGCCGAACGTTGCAAGCGCAAGGCGCTCTGGTGACGGCTACCCGAGAAGACCTGCGCGACGTGCAAGTGTCGCTTTCGGCAGAGCTGGCCCGGGCATACTTCGATTTGCGCGGGGCCCAGGAGCAGCTGGCGGTTGCCCAGCGCAACGCCGAGAACCAGCGGCGTACCCTGGAGGTGACACGCCAGCGCCTCGAGGCAGGACGGGGTACGGCGTTCGACACCGAGCGCGCCCTGGCCCAGCTCAACTTTACCCTGGCCACCATACCCGCAGTGCAGTCCCGAGTGGCCGACGCGCAGTACCAGATCGGCGTTCTTGTGGGCCGGCCTCCAGCCGCCGTCGCAAACGAGCTCCAAGTGGCGGTTGCCTTGCCCGACTTCCCCAAGGCGGTGTCGGTCTCGAGCCCTGACTCGGTCGTTCGCCATCGACCCGATGTCTCGGCGGCGGAGCGTCAGCTGGCCGCGGAGCGGGCCTTCGTGGGAGCGGCGAAGGCGGACTATCTGCCGCGGCTTACCGTGGGAGGAAGTGCCGGATACTCGTCCGCCGCGCTGAACGCGCTGGGAGACAACGGCACCTTCCGATATGCGGTCGGCCCGGTTCTCTCCTGGCCATTCCTCAACTTGGGGCGGATCAAGGCGGGGGTCGATGTGGCCCAGGCTCGTCGGGCCGAAGCGGAGGCACAATACAATCAGACTGTGCTGCGGGCTCTCCAAGAAGTGGAATCAGCCCTGATCGGATACCGGACCACGCGCGCCCGCGTGGAGCGGATTCAGGATGCCGCCTCCGCCAGCGAACGGGCAGCGGAGTTGGCTCGCCTGCGCTTCTCCGGCGGCGTCGCCGATTTCCTCCAGGTGCTCGACGCGGAGCGGACTCAGCTGGACGCCGAGAACCAACTGGCCCAGAGCCGCACCGACGCGGCGACGGCCTATGCAGCGCTGTACAAGGCGCTGGGGGGATGGCCGGGGGCTGGCGCCCAGTGAGAAGTAAGAAGTAAGAAGTGAGGAGTAGGGAGTGAGGAGTACGGAGTGGAGCGAGCGGTGAGAAGCTCCTCATCCTGAGCGAAGGATCTTCCCCGATCACGTCGGGAACTCGCGACGCAAGCGGAATGGCGGGCAAGGTCCCTCGCTAATCGCTCGGGATGAGGAACCCTCCAGCTTCTCACTTCTTACTTCTCACTTCTCACTTCTCACTCTATGGCCTCCCTCGCCTGCCGGGTCAGCTTGGCCCATCCCGCCGCCGATTGGTCCCCGCGGGCCTCATCCACCGTGTTGAGCGCACCGATGACCGCCATGCCGTTCTGCGGGTTGAGATAGAGAAACGACCGGAACCCCGCCTGCTCTCCAGTATGCCCCACCACGGGAGTCCCCTCCGAGGGAAACAGAAAAAAAGAGAGCCCGACCGCGTCACCCCTCTCGTCGCCCGCGGGGAGGCGCACCACCGGCTGCCACATCTCCTTCAGGGAGCTCTGCTTCAGGACGGTCTGGTAGATTCGCGTGAGACTGGTGTCGTTGCGGGTCGCATGGGTCAGGAAGGCGGCATACGCAACCAGATCGCCCAGGGGTGCGTTCCAGCCGCTGTTCGGGATGGTGATGCCCGGATCGAAGTCGCGGCCGTTGGCCAGGACGACCTCGCGGCCCGAGCTATCTTGATGCACCGTGTAGTTGTTGGAGCGCCAGCGCGCCAGGTGATACGGCGTAGCCCCAAAGTAGCTGTGCGTCAGGCCCAATGGGGTCCAGATGTTCTTCTGGATGTAGGTGGCGTACGGATCACCGGTGAGCCGCTCGATGATTCGGGCCAGGTAGATAAAGGCAGGATTGCTATAGCCGAATTGGGTGCCGGGCCTGAACTCGAGCTCCTGATACGGCATCATCGACACCAGCTGTTCCCATCGGGTCGGCTCGAATGGCTCCCACGATTGCCCTGATCGGTAGGGCCAGGTGGGATTCTGAAATCCGGACGAATGAGAGAGCAGCATTCGAATGGTGATCTGATCGATCGATCCGAAGCGGCTGTGGATCTGGCGCAACTCGGGAATGTAGGTCGTGACCCGATCATCCAGGGACAGCCGGCCCCGGTCCCGCAGCTGCATGATGGCGATGGCGGTAAGCGTCTTGGTGATCGACGCCCAGTGGTAGAGCGTGCCTTCAACGATCCGCTCTCCCGCGGCACGGTCCCCCAGCCCATACTCGTGGTGAGCCAGGACCCGGCCATCCCGGATGATGACTGCCCCGCCCCCTACCACACTGTCGCCGCGGGCGTAGCCATCGAACGCGCGGGTAAACTCAGTCCACTGCAGCGGCGGAGTGCCGGTGAAGGCTCTCCGCTGCGCGATAGCCGTAACGGGAAGCGCCAGAGCCAGTGCACAGACCGCGAAGAGGGCCCGCGCTACCGCTTCGAGCGCCACACCCGCCTTTTGCCCTCCGCGATAGCCTCCATCGTGCGTCCGGTGGCAGCCGAGGTCTGGTACTCCTCGGTCACGTCGGTCTCCGGCTCGGCGAACTCGTCCCGATGTTTGATCAGGAGCCATTGCGGCTTGCTGGGATCGCCCCGGCGAATCCGCACCAGAACCCAGGAGCCTCTGAGCCGCTTGCCGTGGAGCACGAATTTGAAGTCCCCCTTCTCATGGCCCCGGCGTAGCCCTTCGAGCGGGTCGGGATCGTCCCCGCCGTACTCGTAGCTGCCCCGGTCCCAGACCATGACCGTGCCCCCTCCGTACTCCCCCTTGGGGATTGCTCCCTCGAAGGTGTTGTACTCGATGGGGTGGTCTTCCACCTGCATGGCCAGGCGCTTGACTGAGGGGTCGAGACTGGGCCCCTTGGGAACGGCCCAGCTCTTCATCACTCCATCGAGCTCCAGGCGGAGATCGTAGTGAACCCGGCGGGCCGCATGCTTCTGAATGACATAGGCGAGTTTCCGGGATGGCCGGACTCTTCCGCCACGCGGTTCAGCTGTCCGGGAAAAATCCCGCTTTTGGCGATATTCCTCGAGCTGGCTCTCACCGCTCCGACGAGCCCGGGTCGGGGCCTTGGCCCGCGATCCTGCCGCTCGCGCACGAGTCGCTTTCTTCTTTGCCGGCACGGTCTCCTCCGTCGACTGCGTCCGTGCTCAAGCTACGCAGCGCTCGGAGTACCGCCGTGATTGGTGACCGCTGAGACGGGTCGCGGGTCGCGGGCTGCGGGTCGCGAGTCGCGGGTCTGTGAACAAGGAGTCAGGCGCGAAGGACCCGTGACCCATAGCCCGTGACTTGTAGCCCGCGACCCGCGACCCTCCTCACGCCGCTGGGGGCGGTTCCGGGAACCGCAAGGAGGCCCGGAGCGGCTCGTTATCCACGTAGACCTGCCACTCGGCGATGCGTCCGTCTCGTACCACCGCGCGCCAAGCCGCCGGAACCTTCCAATCGACGCCGCCGGACCGTCCCGCAACCGAGCCCACCAGGAGCAGACTCGACCCCCCGTCGGCGAACTCGTCCACCGTGATCCGGTACTCGGATACCAGACGGAAATAGTCGGTCCAGCCCGCGCGTAAGGTCTCACGCCCGACGAAGACCGACCCAAGCGAATCAACGAACCGATGGTCCTCGGTGAGCAGCGCGCTGAGGCCGGCTACATCGTGATCGTTGATCCGACCGATGAATCCACGGACCACGTCGATGCTTGCCATGCAGTTCCTCTCACGGTGATTACCACCAAGCTACACCTTGGCGCCACCTCCGGGAGGGCTGTCGAGAGACTGGGGTACTGCCGGCCGGCCTGGTTACTCGTCTCGCAGCACCACCGCGGGATCCACTCGAGTGGCCCGCAGGGCCGGAATCAAATTGGCCGCGAGCGCCACCGCCGTGAGCAGGCTCGCTACCAGCACAAAGGTGGCTGGATCGGTGGGTTGCACCTGGTACAATTGGCTCGCGATCACTCGGGTGAGCACGAGCGCCGCGACGAGCCCGAGACCGACACCGGCGAGCGCGAGGCGCATGCCCTGGCGGAGGACCATTCGCAGGACATCGCTCCGCTCTGCGCCCAACGCGATCCGCACGCCGATTTCACGTGCCCGTTGCGCCACGGAGTAGCTCATCACCCCGTAAATGCCCACCGAGGCGAGCAGCAGGGCTATACCTGAGAACAGCGAGAGCAGAAGCATGGAGAGCTTGCGCTGCCCCACCGACTGCTCGAGCAGCTCGTCCATGGTCCGCACCTGGGAGATCGGCTGTTCGGTATCGACGCTCCGGACCACGCTGCGGAGCGCGTTGACGTAGTGCGCAGGATCGCCGCTGGTTCGGGCGACCACAGTGAGGGCGGGCCTCACTTCCTGACGATATGGCAGGTAGTACTGGATCCGGGGCTCGGCTGCGAGGCCCTCGTGCTTGGTGTGGCCGACCACGCCCACGATCTCGATCCACTCGCGTGATGAGGTATCCGCCGCGCCCGCCGGCGGGCCGAAGGTGATGCGCTTCCCAATGGGATTCTCGTGGGGCCAGTAGCGGCGCACGAATTCGTCGTCGATCACCGCCACCCGGCGGGTGCCGGCGCGGTCATCCTCGGTAAGTGTCCTCCCCTGAAGCAAGGGGATCCGCATCGCCTCGAAGAAGCCCGGGCTCACCTCCCGCCGATCGCCCCAGGGGCCGGGCTCATCCCGTGGCGCCTGATACCCCTCGATTTCGAGGCTGGACGTGGTCCACGATCCGCCGAACGGCAAGACCGAGGTCGCCCCGATGTCTTTGATCCCTGGCACCTGGGCCAGTCGCGGCAGGACGGCATCGAAGAAGGCGATCTGCGCGGTGTCACTGCGATATCGGGTCGCGGGCAGGGCAATGTTAAAGGAAAGCAGGTTGTCGGGGTCGAACCCGGGATCCACGTTCTGCAGTCTCCCGAAGCTCTTGACCAGGAGGCCGGCACCGGTGAGCAGGGTCAACGCCAACGCCAATTCGGCCACGACCAGTGCTCTACGGACGGCATGAGTCGACCCGTCCGAGGTGGCCCCGCGGGCTCCCTCTTTGAGGCTGCTGTGCAAATCCAGGCTGGAGAAATGCAGGGCGGGAGCGAGCCCGAACAGCAGGCCGGTGAAAACCGAAATCGCCAGGCTGAACAGCATCACGTTCCCGTCGATCCCGATCTCGTCGGCGCGGGGAAGGTTCCCTCCCTTGAGCGCGAGGAGCGCGCGCAGGCCGCCCCATGCGAGGACCAGCCCCAGCGCGCCGCCGGCCAGCGAGAGCATCACACTTTCCGTGAGGAGCTGCCGGACCAGGCGTTCTCGGGTGGCCCCAATCGCGGTGCGAACCGCGATCTCCCGGGTCCGTCCGGCTGCGCGGGCGAGCAGCAGATTGGCCACGTTGGCGCAGGCGATGAGGAGCACGAAACCGACCGCACCCAGCAGCACCAGCAGCGCGGGGCGAATGTCTCCGGCCGAGATCCGGCTCAACGGTTCGGTGGTGAGGCTCCAGGTGTTGGGAGCGTACTCCCCCTCGTAGTCCTGCTTGAGCTGAGTCGACAGCGCGCTCAGCTCACGGCCTGCATCCTCCAGAGTGACTCCCGGCTTGAGCCGGGCGGTCAAGTTGAGCCACTCGTTGGTCCGCCCTTCGTTCAGCTGTTCCGCCGTGAAGCTGAGCGGGGCCCAGAGGTCCGCGTTGCGGTTGAAGAAATCGCGGAACTCCGCCGGCATCACCCCGATCACGTCGTAACTCTCGCCGTTGAGCGAGAGCCGGCTGCCTACGACGCTGCGTTGCCCACCAAACATCCGCTGCCAGAGCCCGTAGCTCAGCACGACGACGTGATCGCGTCCCAGGCTGTCCTCTCCGGGCTGTACCGTGCGACCGAAGAGAGCCGGCACACCCATGGTAGCGAAGAACCGCCCGGTGACCCGCGAGCCCTGCAGCCGCACTGGATCACCGACTCCGGTGAGGTTGGCGTTCCACCCGCTTTCGACTGCCATGGAGGCGAACGAACGGGTTCGCTGCTGGTAATCGCGGAACCCCGGCGCGGAGACCGGGGCCTTGAGATTGTTGAGGGTGGGATAGAAGTGATTGATCGTGACCAGCCGGCCCGGCTCCGGGTACGGCAGCGGCCGAAGCAGGATGGCATTGACCGCGCTGAAGATCGCGGAGTTGGCTCCAATGCCGAGCGCCA
>JBIOUY010000110.1:0-2863 GCA_044867445.1 Gemmatimonadales bacterium | reverse complement strand
ACGCAGGCTTCCTCATGCTCGCCGGTGCCGTGCTGCTAGTTGTTGGGTACTTTTCCCTTTCGCGTGGCGTGCACCCTGGTGTGATCTTCATGGTGCGCAGCCACGCCGAGCTCCTGCGCGCTTTCTCTCCGACCGCGGCCATCGTGATGGCGTTCCTGCTGGTATTCGGTCTCGTGGGAGGGTGGCTCCTCGCCGGCCGCATGCTCGCTCCCCTGACTCGCATCACGGACGCCACACGGACAGCCGCGCACGGATCGCTGTCCCACCGGATCCAGCTGGAGGGCCGCAGAGACGAGTTCCGCGAGCTCGCCGACGCCTTCGACACCATGCTCGCGCGGCTCGAAGCACACGTCGTCGAACAGCAGAGGTTCGCAGCCAACGCCTCCCACGAATTACGCACCCCGCTGGCGATCACGCAGACACTTCTCGACGTCGCCCGCAACGATCCGAACCGCGACAACGGCGAGCTCGACGAACGCCTCCGCGCCGCCAACGCCCGAGCGATCGACCTCACTGAAGCGTTGCTCCTGCTCAGCCGTGCCGACCAACGGTCCTTCACCCGAGAACACGTCGACCTGTCCCTCATAGCGGAAGAAGCCACCGAAACGCTCCTCCCCCTCGCAGAGAAGCGCGGCGTCACCATCCAGACCTCCGGCGACATGACCCCCACCATCGGCTCACCCGCGCTCATGCTGCAGCTGACGACGAACCTCGTGCACAACGCGATCGTCCACAACCTGCCGGAACAGGGCACCGTATGGGTGACGACCAGCGTTCACCCCAAGAGTGTGGTGCTCACCGTCGAGAACACCGGCGAGAAGCTCACCCCACAGGTAGTTGCCACGCTTGTCGAGCCGTTTCAGCGCGGTACCGAACGCATCCGCACCGACCACGCAGGTGTCGGCCTCGGCCTGGCGATCGTCAAAAGTATCACCCAAGCACACGACGGAACCCTCACCCTCACCCCTCGGGCCGCTGGCGGGCTACGCGTCACGGTGCAACTACCCGCCGCGCCACCGTACACTGACAGATGACGATCAGGGGAATTGCCGCACGGCCCCGAGAAGAACAGTCAAGGCCTGTGGATCAGCGTGTCATGCGGCGTGAGTGTCAGCGCGTGCTGATTCGTCGGGTCGTTCGACGAGGACGCCATTCTCGAACTTCGCGCCGGCTCTGACCAGCGCGACGAGGTGGGCGGAATTGACGGCACGCCAGCGGGCAACGAGAAACCCTTCTCGCTCGTTGGGTTACGCGGCCAGACCTTGCCGCGCCCTGGACAGCCCCATCCGGTCCTCCAACTCCCTCTCCCCCGTCTGCTCACAGCACCTATGCAAGGCGGCAAGGCATACGTTAGCGCAGCGTCCCGCACGAATCCTCATGCACGCGCAAGTGAACGGAGGCCCCGCGCTCGTCCTTGCTTCAGCCGCGTATCCGGTTGGTGGGATCAGCAGCGAATCGAATCCACCCCCAGCACTCGGACAAGGCGTGGCGTCGACTTCACCACTATCTTCTGGCGTTCCACGACGGCGATGATGGAATACGAGGCCGTGCAGCTCGTGGATCGAGAGCGCGAAGTCACTCTTCACGAGAGTCCTGAGAGCAGCCGCCCTACTCGCCGGTAGGTTCAAGTACCGTCTCCTTTCGTCCACGATTCTCCGGCAGAGGTGTCCACTATCTGGTGAACTCGGACACCCTCACCTCCACGAAACAGGAAGGAAGAGCCTGCTATTCGAACTCGGCCGCGAAGCGAGACGCGTTGACGATCCGAATGTCTCGCCAGGATTCAAGGCGTAGCAAGTGCCGGTCTCCAGATACGATGACGTTGGCTCCTCCTTCCTTCGCGGCTTCGAGAACTCGATCATCGGTGGGATCGTCCTTCACCACCCGGACCCTCTGTGTGGGGTGGACGACGATCCCGATCTCGGCGACTTGCGCCACCGCCTCTTCGACACGTGACGGATCCCATTCGAACTTCTCGGCCAGGACACGGCCCAGTTCGGCAAGAAGAGGGGGAGAGGTGACCAGCTCGATCCGATCCTCCAGGGCCAGGCGGAAGACAGCTTCCGGGACTCCGCCCGGAAAGTTGAAGGCCGAGACCAGGATGTTCGTATCGAGGACGACTCTCAGCCCCGTCGGAGCCCTTGGATCAGTCGCTCGACGTCCTTCTCGCTCTTGATGCCCAGCCGCCTCGCCTGGGCGGCCCCATAGCGCTGCAAGGACTCGAATCGCTGTGTGTCCCGCCAGATCCGGTACACGCGCAACATTTCGCGGAACAGCTCGCTCCGGTTCCGGCCCTCTTCGTCGGCGATCCGCTCGAAGTCCTCAGCAGCGTCGGGAGGGACCGAGACGGTGAGCACGCGGGAAGATCTCCGAGTCGCCATTGCACTACAGAGTATGACAGATGGGGGCGGACCGACTGCAAGGTCTCTCGCGAGTAGCGGGGTCGGTCTCGTGGGATGTAGTCAGGAGGGGATCCGCGCCCCGGACGTAGCGTGAGAATCTCGCTCTATGGGACGAAACACTCAGATGACCTTCCCTACCCCGTCCCTACGACGAACTCCTCGAGCGGGCGCAGATCCTGCTCCCAAAGGACTGCAATCCCGTAGTTCTCCTGGGGATCCAGGAGCTTACCCAGCTCGAAGAAGCCGGCCAGAACCGCGGGGCCGAGCGGATGGACGTGGCTGAGCCCAAGCTCGCGAGCAGGAGTCGCGGTCAAAATCATCTAAGCAATATGGGTCTTTGCGGTGTTTTCAATCGATGAGAGACGAAGTTGAGGCGACGGAGCGGGTGACGCCCAGGGAGGGCCCGGCGCCAGGGAGCTCAGACTTCGAAGCATTCTTCGAGGCCGAGCACGGCAGGCTGT
>JBIOUY010000109.1:0-4666 GCA_044867445.1 Gemmatimonadales bacterium | reverse complement strand
TGGACACGTCGGTGGTGGCGCTCACCCACGTGCTTCTGCTGGACGGCACGGGCACCGCTCCCAAGCCAGACCAGACGGTAATCATCCGGTCCGGCAGCATCGCGGAGGTGGGGCCCGCCCCGGCGGTAAAGCCGCCGGACGGCGCGATGACCATGGATCTCAACGGCCATACGGTGATCCCGGGCATGGTGGGGATGCACGATCATCTGTTCTACACCGCCGCGGGTGGCCGCGCGGTACAGATGTCCTACACCGGTCCCAGACTGTACCTCGCGTCCGGGGTCACCACCATCCGCACCACCGGCGGCCGCGCCCCCTACGCCGAGATCAACCTCAAGGACGCAATCACTCGCGGGAAGGTGCCTGGACCCCGCATCCATCTCACGGCGCCGTATCTGACCGGAGCCGAGGGCGGCGGGAGCATGGCCGTGGTGCACTCACCCGAGGAGGCTCGCCGTTTCGTGGCCTACTGGGCCTCGGAGGGCGCCGCCTGGATCAAAGCGTACACCGACATCAGCCGGGCTGAGCTGGGCGCGGCCATCAAGGAGGCCCACAAGCACGGGATCAAGGTCACCGGGCATCTGTGCTCGGTCAGCTTTCGCGAGGCGGTCGCGCTGGGCATTGACAATCTGGAGCATGGGATGCTCACCGCCTCCGACTTCGATCCCGCAAAACAGCCCGATGTTTGCCCGGTCACCACCATCGGCCGAAACAACGAGGCTGATGTCCAGAGCCAAACGGCCAAGGACGTGATTCAAACCCTGGTGAAACGCCGGGTGCCGATGACCTCGACTCTCGCAGTGTACGAGCCGTTCGTCGCCGGCCGTCCGACCAAGGAGCCGCGGGTGTTGAACGCGATGGCGCCCGCGGTCCGGGATGACTACCTCAAGCTCCGGAACGAGATCGACTCCACCGGCAACGGCCCGGTTGCGGCCGAGGGATTCAAGAGCGCGATGGCGTTCGAAAAGGCGTTCGTGGAGGCAGGCGGGGTGTTGGCGGCGGGAGTAGACCCGACCGGCATCGGCGGTGCGCTGGCGGGGTATGGGGACCAGCGAAACTACGAGCTGTTGATCGAGGCGGGCTTCACACCGCAGCAAGTGGTACAGATCATCAGCGCCAATGGGGCCAAGGTCCTGGGGGTGCAGCAGAAACTGGGCACCGTGGAGAAGGGCAAACTGGCCGACCTGGTGGTGCTCAAGGGCGACCTCACTGCCGATCCGACGGTGATCCGAAACCCAACCGTCGTGTTCAAGGACGGGATCGGGTATGACCCGGCGAAGCTGATCGGATCGGTGCAGGGCAGGGTGGGGATCGACTAAGTGGCGAGCGCCCGGGAACGAAGCTAGTTTGGCTCGCAGCCCCTTGTCTCCAACTCAGGTGAAATCTATGCCGCGTTGCTGCGGCCTTCAGCCGGCCTCTGCTGCATTGGCACTCGGTATCTCCTTCCTGCTGGGCTGCGGTGGCACGGAGCCGCCCGAGGTCGCGACTGTGCAAGCGGTCTCGGGCGACGCTCAGTTCGGCGTCGCGGGCCGGGCGCTGGCGCAACCGCTGGTCGTCGCCGCGGAGGACTCCAAGGGCGATCCCATTTCCGGTGTCGAGGTGCAGTTCACGGTGACGCAAGGGGGCGGTCAGGTGAGCTCCGCGGCGCCCAAGACCGACGGGAACGGCAGGGCCTCCGTCACGTTTACCCTCGGACCAACACCCGGCTCAGCGCAGCAGGTCACGGCCACCGCCAACAACCACACTGCTACGTTCAATGCGTCTGCTACCAACCCGCCGGCCGCGATCAGTGTATTCGCCGGCAATGGCCAGAGTGCCGGGTCGGGGGTTGCGGTACCGACGCCGCCGGCAGTTCAGGTGGTAGATGCCGGGAGCCAGCCGGTGCCCGGCGTGGCGGTAACCTTCCAGGTCACCGGCGGTGGTGGCACTGTCACTGGCGGTGCGAAAGTCACCGACGCCAACGGCGTCGCCGCCCCGGACCAGTGGATGCTCGGGCCCAGCGGAGTCAACACGCTCGATGGGACGGTCGCTGCCGAAACCCTCGAGGGCGAGCCGGCCACCTTCACGGCCACCACGACCCCGGCCGCGGGCAAGTTCGACATTATCATCCGCTACAGCGGCACCCCCTCGCCAGCTCAGGTGCTCGCGTTTGCCGAGGCGGAGGTGCGGTGGGAAGGGGTCATCACGAGCGATCTGGTCGATGCCATGGCCAATGTCCCGGAAGCCTGCGGCCCGGGTACGCCTGGGGTCAATGAAACGATCGACGATCTGATCATCTTTGCTTTCTTTCAGTCGATTGACGGCCCCGGCAGCATCCTGGCGCAGTCGGCCCCATGCCTGATCCGCGATTTTAACGGAAACGGCGACTTCGAGGTGGGCGATCTCCCCGGTGTTGGGATCATGTTCTTTGATACCGACGATCTCGCCGCGATAGAAGAGGACGGGATCCTCGGCGATGTCGTTGTGCACGAGATGGGGCACGTACTTGGGTTTGGGAGCCTCTGGCGGTTCGAGGGGCTTCTGGCCGACCCTTCGTTTCCGACTGATCCTTCACTTCCGCGTAACAACAGTGCCGATCCTCACTTCACCGGCGCACAAGCCATCACTGCCTTCAATGCGGCCGGCGGCTCTTCCTATAGCGGAGCAAAGGTGCCGGTCGAAAACACGGGCGACCGGGTCACGGCCGACGGTCACTGGCGCGAGAGCGTGTTCAGCAATGAGCTGATGACCGGCTTCGTAGACGTGGGGGTATTCGAACCGTTGAGCGCGATCACCCTCGCGTCGCTCGTGGATCAAGGCTACTCGGTCAATGCCGGCGCGGCGGATGCCTTCACGCTTAACCTCGGTTTCCGGGCGCCGGGCACCGTGGCTCGCGTGAGCCTGGGGAATGACATTGCCCCGGTGCCGATCCGGATGCTCGACCGTAACGGGCGGGCCGGCCGCCCCATCCGTCGATGAGTACCCGTCCGGGAGTCTGGTTGATCGTCGCGCTCCTCATGGGCTGTCATAAGCCGCAAGCGGAGCAGCCGGTAGCGGCCGAGTCGAAATGCGAGTCGATACCGGATGAGCTTCCTGCCGTTACCAGTCTGGGCCGACTGGAAGGCCACTATCATCTGCGGATGGCGGCCACCGCCGGCAAGAACAAGGGCGCCACGGTCGATGGCCGGTTACGGCTGGCGCCCAACGATACCACTCACCTTTTCCGGACTCGCCCCGGAGGCGTCCGCGACACAACCACGCGCTATCCCTTCTACGGTTCAGCAGAGATCGATCTCGCCGCGGTGGATGCCGTCGAGCCGGGGGACCTCACCTCGTTCGATCCGGATCTTCCCGGGGTCCTTGCCATCGAGAGCCCGAACACGGTGATGCTCCGGCTCGGTACCGAAAGCAACCGGCCCGGCGTGGTGCGCTTCGATGGCGGATATACCGTGTTGCGAGTTCGCCGCGTCCAGGCCGACGGTTTCGATGGCAACTGGAACAGCGGAGCATCGATGCCGTTGTCCGGCGGATATTTCTGCGCCGTGAGGATGGCCGACTCGTCATCCTGAGGGGCGCGCACACTCCGCACCGCATGCGCCTCAAGATCCTGGGTACTCGAGGCAACATAGCACCGGCGGCACCCCACTATACCCGGCACTCGGGGATTCTGGTCGATGGCCGAATCCTGCTGGATCTGGGCGAACCGACCTACCTGCGCTATCGCCCGACCCAAATCTTCATCACCCATTTGCACCCGGACCACGCAGCCTTCCCGCGAAACGACGTGGTCACGGATGCAGAGATCTACCTGCCGGAGCCTGCGCGCACACTGCCAAACAGCCGGGTGCTCTCCCGTCCGCTGCGGTGCGGACTCCACCGGATCGTGCCGGTGCCGACGGTGCACAGCGCCAAAGTGCGTTCGGTGGGTTACATCATCGAGCGCGCCAGGCGGCGGGTGTTCTACAGCTCGGACCTGGTCGCGATTGAGCCGCGATATCACCGCCGCCTGCGTTACCTCGACCTGGTCATCACCGAAGGCAGCTATATCCGCAGGGGCGGACTGGTGCGAACCGACCCGGCGAGCGGCAGGCTATTCGGCCATGCGGGAATACCGGATCTGATCGAGTTCTTCAGCCGGTTTACCTCGCGCATTGTCATCACCCACTTCGGGAGCTGGTTCTATCGAGACATACCGGCTTCCATCCGGCGCATCGCAGCGCTGGGCGGAGATGTTCGGACCAGCGCGGCGCGCGACGGGTTGGTGATCAAGGTCGAGTGAGAAAGGATCTGCGGACGTAGCCGATGGACCTACCCTTCGACTCGCCTTACTCTCACGGCTTCGTTCGGGTCGCCGTGTGCGTCCCTCGGGTCCGGGTGGCCGATCCCGAGTACAACCTCCGGCACACCCTCGGGCTTGCTCGCCTCGCCTCGGAACTGGGCGCGGTCGTGGCCCTCTTTCCGGAGCTCGGGATGTCGGCCTACAGCAACGAGGACCTGCACCAACAGGACGCGTTGCTCGCCGGCGTGGAAGCCGCGCTCTCCCGGCTGATCGAAGAGAGTCGGAGCCTCTCGCCGGTGCTGCTGGTGGGAGCGCCGCTCCGGCTCGAGGGAAAGCTGTTCAACTGCGCGGTGACGGTGTACCGCGGCCGGGTGCTGGGCATCGTGCCCAAGAGCTATCTGCCGAACT
>JBIOUY010000108.1:0-3773 GCA_044867445.1 Gemmatimonadales bacterium | reverse complement strand
GCAGTCTGACCGCTCTTTCCGCCTCTACCGGATCAGCCGCTGGCCCCGTAGTGGTTGAGATGGTGGAGTTCGCCTTTCATCCGACCGTGATTCGCTTGAAGGACGGGCAATCCGCTTCGCTGCGATTCGTCAATCGGGGACAAATCGCCCATCAGTTCAGTGCCAACTTCTTGCGGACCATTCCGGTGGTCATCAACGATTCCCGTATGCGTGCGGAGGCTCCTGGCCTTGAGGCGATTCTCCTGCAACCCGGAGAGTCGGCAACTGTTCAGTTTGCTCCTCGCCAGCGCGGGAAGTTCCGGTTCGCCTGCACAATCGAGGGGCACCTAGAGGCGGGGATGGAGGGGCTGTTGGTGGTGTACTGACGGCCGCGATCCTTGCTCGCGGCCGTTGCTTTCGTCCCGTTTCGCGACGGAGCACAGACTGGCAATTGTTTGTACCGGAATCCGCCACTGACCAGTCTTGCAGGGAATGGCAAAGCCAGCCCTCTTCCCCGGTGCCTGTCACCGCCGAATTTCCTTTACTAGATAAGCACGACGTTCTCCGCAGCGTCCATAGCCCAACTGAGTCATTTGAACTTCGTCGGTGCCTGATGTCGTAAGAGCAGTGGCCTCCACTCACTGGCCCAAGGTTTAGCCGGGGTCTTCGGAAGAAGCCCCACTTAATCGACGGGCTCAGCGAAAAGGAGGCCATCCATGAGCATACATCACGTGGGAATCGATTTGCACAAGCAGACCTCCCAGGTTGCGGTCTTGACGGACGCCGGCGAGCTCACCCAACATCGCCTGCCCAATGACCAGGCCACGATCGAAGCGTTCTTCCGTACCGTGCCGCGGCCGGCACGGATCGCCATCGAGGCGACGGGCACCTGGTGGTGGCTGGTCGATCTCCTGCAGGACCTCGGCCACGACGTAGCGCTCTCCCATCCCAAGCAGACCCGCGCGATCGCGGCCGCCCGCTTGAAGAATGACCGCGTGGATGCGGAGCGGCTCGCGCTGCTGCTGCGGGCGAATCTGCTGCCGACGGTCTGGATTCCGCCGCGGGACCTGCGCGATGCGCGCGAGTTGCTGCGCCATCGGCTCACCCTGGTCCGCCTCCGCACGCGGGTGAAGAATCAGCTCTGGACGCTGTGCGCGCGGCGGAACCTCCAGCCAATGACGACCCGCAGCTGGTTTACTGTCCGGGGCCAGCGGGAGCTCACGGCCCTGCCGCTACCCGAAACCCCCGCGGCGATCATCGCCGACTACCAGGCCGCCCTTCGGCTGCTCGACCAGCAGATCACCACGCTCGACGCCCGGCTCGTGGAGCGCTTCGCTCGGGAGGACGCCGTCGTGCGGCTGCAGACGATTCCGGGGATCGGACCCCTGCTAGCCATTGTGCTGGTGCTGGAGATCGGGGACATCCAGCGCTTCCCCAGTGCGCGGCATCTGGCGAGCTACGTCGGACTCAGCCCACGGATCCGCGCCAGTGGGGAGCATACGCACACGGGCCATATCAGTAAGGAAGGGAATCCGACCCTGCGCTGGGCTCTGGTCGTGGCCGCCACGCAGGTGGCCCGGCAACCCGGTCCGCTCCGGCAGTGGTACCGGGCCCTGGCCAGTCGCAAGGGGAAGGCGATCGCGCGCATCGCCCTCGCGCGCCGCCTGGCCGAGATTGTCTACAGCGTGTGGGCGGAAGGGAGCGACTACAATCCAACTCGACTCCGCTGTGCTGTGCAGGGGTGAGCCCGCCCGGTGCCATGGCCCGTTGAGGCCGCGTGTCTGATTGGAGCCACCCCGCACCGTTTCCGGTGAAGTCGCAGCGTCATCATGGGCCACCGAGCCCGAAGAGATGAGTGGTGCACAGCCCAATTGAGACTTGACACGGCCACTGCTCTTAGAGATGGCACCGATCAAGGGTACTGCCTGCTTTCAGTCCGCCTTTGGAGATGCGTGGATGGTATCGTGGAGAACGCGCAGGACATCCCTCTCCGCCCGGCGGTAGAGACGCCTGCCGCCGAGGATCATTGCCAAGAAACTGGCGAGGATGTCCCTGCTGCAAGGAACCAAGATGTAGATGCGCAGCAGCCCAAAGCGAAGGCGAAGAGCATGGCCAACCCGGCGAGAGGGAGGATAATCCATTCCGGGAAGAAGACAGAAAGCCCCAAGGCGGCTTCCAGCAACGGATGGGGCGACAACCTGCCATCGATTCCAGTCGTTTCTCCGGCGCGTCTCATGGTTGCCGCGAAGAAGAATGGGTAAAGAGGACCCCAACGCCACTTCACTCTCAGCTCGTAAGGGCTCACCCGATCAATCGCTGCCCCGGCCAGAGCGTCTCCTCTCAACCGCGTACCTTCGAATGTTTGAGGATCAGCAAGTCGCTTCTGGCACTCTTCGATGGAAAGGTGGGTGAGCAAAGTCAGCTTCATCAGCGCGGCCTCGCTGCGTTCATAATCGACCTGCTACGGCCGCAAGGAGGGCGCCGGTCGCTGTCGCGATCAGATTCACCGCGTCGTTGGTCATCCACCGGACCCGCCCTTCCGCTGTCGCGCCAAGAATGCTGTCCACCGTCATCCCGATGAACCCGGCCAGCCAGATGGCGGCGGGCTGTGTTCCCAGCCACGCCATACTGAAACCGGCGATCACCGCTGCCCCGACGCAGGCGGCGATCGTGCCGAGCCAGGTGACTCCGCCCGACGTTCCGGGTGGAACCTCTGCGCGCGTGCGGAGGACTCTCGCGGTGATCAGTCGCGGAGGCGTCTTGCTGAGCAGTCCGATCTCCGTCGCCCACGTGTCCGCTGTGGAGGCGGCAACGGCCCCGGCGAACGCGGCATGGATCCACGGGGCCGGCGACACACCCGCCCAGACGGCCAGCAGTGTTGCCACGACACCGTTCGCAAGCACTTGTCCACCGTTGCGTCCCCTCTTGTGTTCCGGATGCGGCTTGCGCCGTGCCTGCCAGCGGGTCAACGCGCTGCTCGTAGCAAAGAACAAAACCAGCAGCCCCGCGTGTCGCCATCCTCCAAATCCGAAGACGACTGTGCCGACGGCCACGGCCGCCGCAACGCCACCGGAGGTCAGCAGCCGCAGCGCGTAAGCGGTCGTGGCCACGGCCAGACTGAGCACGAATCCTGCAGCCAGCAGTCTGATTTCCATCTGTGCGGATAGGTTTTCGGGGTTGACAACCCCTCCCCCCTAGGCTTAAGGTTAGGGGTGCGATAGGCGGGTTCGCATCCCGCCCTGAACCTTGAAAACTGCATAGCGGTACGGGAGCCGCAATGCACACCACCTCTGAGCGAATGTCTCCCCGGCGGGTCCGCAAGGATCTGGCGGGGTGTCGTTTCGTTTAGGGGTCGGTTGGTCCTCGAGTAAGCCTTTGAGGAATCCAACGGAGAGTTTGATCCTGGCTCAGGACGAACGCTGGCGGCGTGCCTCAAACATGCAAGTCGAGCGAGGGCTGGTCGCGGGGCAACTCGCGATCAACTCTAGCGGCGAACGGGTGAGTAACACGTGGGCAACCTGCCCCACAGACGGGGATACCCTCGGGAAACCGGGGCTAATACCCGGTACGTTCCCCGGGCGGCATCGCCTGGGGAGGAAAGGTCGCAAGACGCTGTGGGATGGGCCCGCGGCCTATCAGCTAGTTGGTGAGGTAACGGCCCACCAAGGCTACGACGGGTAGCTGGCCTGAGAGGGTGGTCAGCCACACTGGGACTGAGACACGGCCCAGACTCCTACGGGAGGCAGCAGTTGGGAATTTTGGGCAATGGGCGCAAGCCTGACCCAGCGACGCCG
>JBIOUY010000107.1:0-2538 GCA_044867445.1 Gemmatimonadales bacterium | reverse complement strand
CGTGAGGAAAGCGCCGGGATAAACCGGCATGAGGAAAGGGATGAGAACGCCCGACATCGAAGGAGTAGCGATCCACGGTGACCCCGAGTCATGCGTTGGCGACCCGTGAGGGCGCAGCGAAGCGTTGACAGGGGTACGTGCAGGCCAGCTATGGAGCCGCGAAATCACTGTTTCGGGGTGCCGACGTCGTCTCACGAGGCGGAAGGCCACACTGCCGGCGGCGTTAGCGCGAGCCGTCGGTGGACCCCGCGCGGTCTGAGAACCTGAGCATGTACGGAGTCCTCATGCGCGAGAACCGGGAGATCCCACTGCTCGCCCGTCCGGCCGATCAGCGGGCGGGCCGCTCAGGGAACGTCAAGGCGGTAAGCCTGGGATGAACGAGCGTGGGAAGTCAGATGGGCGCGTAGTACCTGCGAAACCGACGAACAAGGCCGTGGTAGCGGAGGCGGAGTCGGTGGAGGAAAGGCGCCCAGCCGAGGGAAACATGGCCAGCAAAACGCGTCCCGGACACAGAGCCGGACCAGGCGCGCCCAGTGCGCTGGACCGTGTACGTGATGTGGCACGAAAGGATAAGGAAACGCGGTTCACGGCGCTGCTGCACCATGTCGATATCGCCCGCCTGCGGGCGGCCTATTGGGCGATCCGCCCGCAGGCCGCACCGGGGGTGGACGGGGTGACGTGGGATGCCTACGGACAGGCCTTGGAGGCAAACCTCCGGGACTTGCACGAGCGGGTGCATGCAGGGCATTACCGGGCGAGACCGTCCCGCAGGGCGTACATCCCGAAGGCGGACGGGCGGCAGCGGCCGCTCGGCATCGCCACGCTGGAGGACAAGATCGTCCAGCGGGCCGTCGTCGAGGTGCTCAACGCTATCTACGAGGTGGACTTCCGGGGCTTCTCCTACGGGTTCCGGCCCGGGCGCAACCCGCATCAGGCGTTGGACGCGCTCACGGTCGGGATCTGGCGGAAGAAGGTGAACTGGGTGCTCGATGCGGATATCCGCGACTTCTTCACCAATCTTGATCACGGTTGGTTGGAGAAGTTTCTCGGGCACCGGATCGCGGACCGGCGGGTCCTGCGGCTGATCGATAAGTGGTTGGCCGCGGGGGTCATCGAGGACGGGAACTGGTCGCAGACGGTGGAGGGAGCACCGCAGGGGGCATCGGTGTCACCGTTGCTCGCGAACGTCTACCTGCACTATGTCTTCGACCTGTGGGCCGACTGGTGGAGGCACCGCTACGCGCACGGGGATGTGATCATCGTGCGTTTCGCGGACGACTTCATCGTGGGGTTCGAGCATCAGGAGGATGCGCGGCGGTTCCTCGCCGAGCTTCGGGAGCGGTTCGCGAAGTTCGGGTTGGAGCTGCACCCAGCCAAGACGCGCCTGATCGAGTTCGGCCGGTTTGCGGTCAAGAACCGGCGGGCACGGGGCCTGGGTAAACCCGAGACGTTTGATTTCCTCGGCTTCACGCACATTTGCGCGACGATGAGGGACGGGCGTTTCTGGGTGCGGCGGATCACGATCTCGAAGCGGATGCGGGCGAAGTTACGAGAGGTCAAAGACCAGCTCGAACGACGCCGGTATCAGCCCATCCCGGAGCAGGGTCGGTGGCTGGCCAGCGTGGTGCGCGGGCATCGTGCCTACTACGCGGTGCCTGGCAACCGTACGGCGGTGGCGTCTTTCCGCACCCAGGTGACCCGGCACTGGCATAAGGCGCTGGAGCGCCGCAGCCAGCGCACACGGATCAGCTGGAGCCGGATGGACCGTCTCGCGACTCGATGGCTACCGCCCGCCCGCGTGATGCACCCCTTTCCCGATGTGCGCTTTCGCGTTCGGACCCAAGGCAAGAGCCCAGTGCGTTAGTAGCGCACGCTGGGATCTGTGCGGGGGGCCGCCCGCAAGGGCGGTCCCTACCGCGATAAGGCGCGCTCCGATGCTGCCGCCCCAGCCCGTGGGGATGGGGTGGTGAGAGGGAGCCTCCCAAGCGGCCGAAACCGTGAGGGACTGAGTACCGACGCGGGGTGCGCCGACGGACCTGCTCGTAGTAGCCGGGAAGCTCCTGCTTGACGCGGTGGGGGTGGAGCCAAGGGGCAGGGTCATGCGTGGCGGTGTCTGTTCGATCAACCGGGCGTGGCCCGGGAGGAGTCAGGTGGACAAGCTGAAGTCGCACGGCAAGTCGTTTGATATTTCGAAGTGGGAGGTCTGGGAGGCCTTCCGGGAGGTGAAGGAGAATCAGGGTGCACCGGGGGTAGATGGACAGTCCATCGCCGACTTCGAGGCCGATCTGAAGAACAACCTGTACCGGATCTGGAATCGGATGTCGTCGGGGACGTACTTCCCGCCTCCGGTGCGGGCGGTGGAAATACCGAAGCAGCACGGCGGCGGGACGAGAATGCTAGGAATTCCCACTGTCGCCGACAGAGTCGCCCAAACGGTGGTGGCCCGGCATTTGGGGGTTCGGGTGGAGCCGGTGTTCCACGAGGACTCCTACGGCTACCGGCCGGGACGGTCGCCGCTGCAGGCAGTCGAGCGCTGCC
>JBIOUY010000106.1:0-4887 GCA_044867445.1 Gemmatimonadales bacterium | reverse complement strand
CCTTGCCCATCGTGCGGGTGGTGGCCGAGCTGACTGCCTCAGGCAGTCACCCTGGAGCCGCGCCCCGCGCGGCGGAAGGGGCCGGAGCCCCTCTCGAATCCGCCTACACCGACAACGAAGCCGGCCGTCTGGTGAACTCCGGCCAGTTCGACGGTCTTCCGGCGAACGAAGGCAAGCGCGCGATCACTCGCTGGCTGGAGGAGCAGGGAACAGGCAAAGGCGTCGTCCAATACCGGCTGCACGACTGGTGCATATCCCGCCAGCGTTACTGGGGGCCGCCGATTCCCGTCATCTACTGCGACGAGCACGGCGCCGTACCGGTTCCAGAGAAAGATCTGCCGGTGCTGTTGCCCGAGCTGGAGGACTTCCGGCCCGACGACACCGGCGTCTCGCCTTTGGCCCGGGTAAAGGAGTGGTACTACGTCCCCTGTCCGGTCTGCGGCAAGCGCAGCCGGCGCGAAACCGACGTGAGCGACACCTTCCTCGACTCGGCGTGGTACTTCCTGCGCTACCCCAGCACCGAGTTCGACGACCGGCCGTTCGACCCGGCGCGTACCCGGAAGTGGCTCCCGGTCACAACGTACATCGGGGGCAACGAGCACGCGGTGTTGCACCTCTTCTACTCCCGGTTCATCACGATGGTGCTGGAGGAGCTGGGGCACATCCACTTCGACGAGCCCTTCAGGCGATTCCGGGCCCATGGTCTGATCGTCAAAGACGGCGCCAAGATGTCGAAGACCAAGGGCAATGTCGTCGTGCCCGACGAGTACATCGCCCGCTGGGGTGCAGACACTTTCAGGATGTACCTGATGTTTCTGGGGCCGTTCCAGGAGGGCGGCGACTTCCGGGACGAGGGCATCAGCGGCCCGCGCAGGTTCCTGGAGAAGGTCTGGGCGCTGGTGGGCGATGCCTGTCGCACCCATGCCGATGACGAGGTCCGGCACGAGGTGCTGGTCAAGTACCACCAGACGGTGAAGCGGGTCACCGAGGGCATGGAGGAGCTGCGCTACAACACCTCGATCGCGGCGTTGATGGAGCTGGTGAACGCGTTCCGCGCCGACAGCTGCACCCATCGGTCGCTGGTGGAGGGGCTGGTGATCATGCTGGCGCCGTTCGCCCCGCACTTCGCCGAGGAGAGCTGGGAGCGGCTGGGGCACACGACGTCGGTGTTCGACGCGCGCTGGCCCGAGTGGGACGAGGGCCTGGTGGTGGAGGACCAGGTCGAGGTGGTGATCCAGGTGAGCGGGAAGACGCGGTCGAGGGTGTCGGTCCCGCGGGATGCTCTCGAGAAGGACGTGGTTGCTGCAGCGCAACTCGATGCGGCGGTGCGGCGGTTTACGGAGGGGAAGGAGGTGCGGAAGGTGGTATATGTGCCGAATCGGTTGTTGAATCTGGTGGTGCAGTAGGCTCCTAGTCCCGTGGGAGCGACTGGAGCGAGGGACCTCGCGCGGGATTTGCTCCAGCCATCGTCCCGCAAGGGTCCCTCTGTTCGTTCTACGCGACGTGTACGAGGACTTGCGGGCCGCGCACCTTCAACCATCCTACAAAACCTGAAGGGTTAAGAGATAGGTAGAGCCGGGCTGTTCACCTTTTCCCTACTCTCAGCTTCCCGTCTATACAGTGGGAAGCATTCACTTCAATGTGAGCGGTGGGATTTTCGGGCCCATAGATGAGAGCAACTGCAGGAGCGAGAAGACGCCCCACCGCGCAATGTTGGCTGACAGGGAGTACTACAAACGGTCGACGGAAGGGTTCTATCGCCTCGAGCATTTCGACCTTGAGGACATGTTTGGACGAAGACCGATCCCTTCTCTTCAGCTACGTACACGCGTGGTCCAGGCTGGATCTAGTGGCTCGTCCCGAGGTGAGATGATGAAGCACTCCCTCCCATCGCTCCCGATCGGTATGGCCGGACTGAGAATCGAGCGATAGCGGCCGCCCGCTGGTGCAACGTGGTCCGCCCCCACAGATTCGACCTATCTCCCTCCCGCGGTGGCGCCTGACCGCAGCTCCCACGTCCCTCTCCGACGCCCTACGCGACCGCTATGTGCTTGAGCGCGAACTCGGGCGCGGGGGAATGGCTACGGTCTACCTAGCGCGCGACCTGAAGCACGATCGCCTCGTCGCCCTGAAAGTCCTGCGTCCCGATCTTGCAGCGACCCTCGGCCCCGAACGCTTCCAACGAGAGATCAGGCTCGCCGCCCGCCTGCAGCACCCGCATATACTCGGTGTTCATGATTCTGGGGAAACCGCCGGGCAGTTCTGGTTTACCACGCCCCTCGTCGAAGGAGAGAGTCTCCGTGACCGCCTGCGGCGCGAGACGCAGCTGCCCGTGGAGGATGCACTCCGGATTGCCACCGATACCGCCCGCGCTCTCCAGTATGCCCACAACCAGGGGGTGGTTCACCGGGACATCAAGCCCGAGAACTTGCTGCTTACCAAGGACGGCAGCACACTCGTGGCGGACTTCGGGATCGCCCGTGTATTGGAGGCGGCCGGCGTCGAGCGACTCACTGAGACGGGCCTCTCGGTAGGCACGCCGGCGTACATGAGCCCAGAGCAAGCGACTGGCGACCGAACGCTGGATGCTCGAAGCGACCAGTACAGCCTCGCCTGCGTGCTCTACGAGATGCTGGTTGGTGAGCCGCCCTTCACCGGCCCCACGGCCCAAGCAGTGAATGCGAGACGCTTACGGGGCGAGGTACTGTCGCTTCGCCTCGTGCGCCCGAGCGTGCCAGCGACCATGGAACACGCCGTCCTGCGGGCACTCGCACCCGTTCCCGCCGACCGCTTCCCGGACGCGGCCGCCTTCTCGAAAGCGATTGCTTCCGCGACCCCACCGCAGACTGCTGTGCCTGCCCCAACAACGGTGATCGCACGACCACACGTCCGCGCGCGGCGGCGGATCAGTGGGATCATCGTGGCGTGCGTTGCGGCGTTCTTTGTGGTCGGTGGGCTTCTTTTGCGGCGTGGTCACGCAGGCCGGCCGGAACGGGCCGTCGGCCCTCCTGTGCTCGCAGTGCTGCCCTTTGAGAATATTGGACCAGATCAGAAGGAGTACTTTGCGGACGGCATGACTGACGCCGTGCGCGGCAAGCTCGCGGCTCTCACTGGCTTTCGCGTGATCGCGCGAGGTAGTTCGGCGCAATACAAGAAGACCGACAAGACACCGCAGCAGATTGGCAAGGAGCTAGCTGCCCAATACCTCCTCACCGCCACGGTGCGCTGGGAAACGAGCACGAGCGGGACGAGTCGCGTCCAAGTGAGCCCTGAGCTGATCCAGGTCGGTGACGCCACCACTCGCTGGCAGCAGGTGTTCGATGCCAACCTCTCCGATGTCTTTACGGTGCAGGCCGACATCGCCGCCCGAGTCGCACAGGCCCTGGATGTGGCCATGCGCGGCAACGAGCGCGAGCGCCTCGCGGAGACCCCCACTACCAGTGTTGCAGCCTACGATGCCTTCCTGAAGGGTGAGGAGATCTCCAACGCGTTGGCGGTGACGGTGCCGGGTGTTCTCCGGCAGGCCGCTGGCTACTATGCAGCGGCCGTGGCACTGGATTCTACGTTTGCCCTCGCCTGGGCCCAGCTCGCACGAGCTCACGCACGTATCTTTCAGATCGTTGAGTCCCGCCCAGCAGATGCTGACCGGGCACGCGTGGCGGCGGTGCGCTCCCTAGCCCTCGCGCCGAGCGCGGTGGAGGGGCGACTCGCCATGGGCGAGTACTATGCTCTTGTCCGGAACGATCACGTCCGCGCATTCGAACAGTACGAAATCGCTCAGCGAGTAGGGCCAGCGAGCGCTGATGTCCTGGCTAGTTTGGCGAGCGAGGAAGCATCTCTCGGACGATGGGACCAAAGTATTGCCCACTTCGAACAGGCTCAAGCGCTCGACCCCCGCTCTCTTCGCACAGCCCAGCTGCTGGCGTTCTCATTGCTGTGCGTTCGACGCTATCCCCAGGCGCTCGCGGCCGTGGATCGGGCGCTCGCGCTCGCGCCGAGCGTGGCGACACTCCATATCAAAGTGATGGTCTACCTCGCACAAGGCGATCTTGCGACGGCTCGACAGGTGATCCGAAGCGCACGTACTCAGATCGACCCCACGTCGCTGGTGAGCTTCTTCGCCGCGTACTTCGATCTGTACTGGGTGCTCGACGAAGAGCAACAGACGCTTCTGCTCCGCCTCACACCCAAGCCCTTTGATGACAACCGGGCGGTCTGGGGCGACGCCCTCGCGGGCGTGTATGCACTACGTGGGGATCCGATACGCGCGCGCGCCTACGCGGACTCAGCACGCCTTGCTGCCGAAGCGCAGGTCCGGGCGGAACCGAGCATGGACGGGTCATCCGTGGAGCTCGGCGTGGCGAACGCCTACCTGGGGCGGCGTGTCGAGGCTATTCGGGCGGGTGAGCGCGCCGTGGCGCTTCGCCCAGTGACGAAGGACGCCACTACTGGTGCCCACATTCAGCACGAACTTGCGCGCATCTATCTCCTGGTGGGCGAGCCGGAGAAGGCGCTGGATCTGCTCGAGCCCTTACTCAAGATTCCATATTACCTGTCGCCAGGCTGGCTCAAGATCGACCCTACCTTCGTGCCGCTCCGGGGCAACCCGCGCTTCGAGCGGCTGGTGGAGGGCAAGCCGTGAATGGGTCGGCGGGCGTGTAGCCGAGCGCTGCTCTCGAGGCAAAGCACAATGCCCCGGCCCGTGAGCTTGGAACAGGGCATTTCGCCACCTGCCAAGGCTTCCTGCTAGTTCCGCGGTCGTTGGCCCATCGATTCTCTCATCGCATCCGCGTTGCAGGTCGCGGTCGTGCCGCAGCTCTTCTCCTCCGGGTCCGACGGCGTCCACCCGGCGGCCGCGGCGACCTCGCTCGCCGTCAGGAGCTTGCA
>JBIOUY010000105.1:0-29049 GCA_044867445.1 Gemmatimonadales bacterium | reverse complement strand
CGTGGCTCTGCTGGCTGGGGCCGCGCGGCAGTCGGTGGCGCAAGAGACCGGAACCCCGATTTTCAAAGCGCCATATCGCGCCTTTACCGCTCACGAATGGGGTATCGCATTCTCCGATCCGGGAGAGCGCGTGAGCCTGGCGCTCGAGGGCTCCTACGCCTTCGGCAGCGGGCCCTACGACTTCAGCATCCGCGGCGGGATCGAGGACCTGAACGGGGATGCAGGTACCCGGGGGCTCTTGGGGGTAGGCTTCCGGACCAAGGTCCTCAACTATACCGAGAGCTTTCCCCTGGATGGCGCGCTCACCCTGGGATTCGGGACCGACTTCGGGGATGGCGACGACTCTTATTACCTGCCGTTCGGCATCTCGCTCGGTCGCCGGTTCGATCTCGAAGGCTCCAAGACCAGCTTCACTCCATACGGGCACCCGGTCGTCGTGCCGAGGTTCCGTGGGGGCGACAGCGACCTGGATTTCGCGCTGGGACTCGGCGTCGATATGCGGTTCAACCGCAATCTGGCCGTTCGGGTGAGCGGGGGGATCGGCGATCTTGACGGCGTGGGAATCGGTCTGACCTACATTCGCTGACTTCGCTCCAAGGCCCCCATCCCGCAAATGCTGGGAGGAAGCATGAGGCGAAGCCTCCACCCGCCAGCACTTCTTCTTGCCCTGTTGCTTGGCCCGGCCCCCGTGACAGCTCAGGTTCCCGGCCTGCCGGTGTATAACGCCGGGGTCCCGCGCGGAATCGGCCTGTATGGCGACGTCGGTTTTCCCAACGACGATGCCGGTGGCGGACACTCGTTCGGCGCCACCGGACGATTGGGACTCGGGTTCGTGGGCGTGACAGCGACGATCGCCGCCTTTAACCCCAAAGGGCCTGAAGGCAGCCACACGTCTGTGGGAGGCACTGGTAACCTCCGGGTCTTCGGTGGACCGCTGGTTCCGCTCAGCGTGACACTGCAGGCCGGGGTTGGGTATGCCGAGTCCGCCGAGAGCGCGACGACCGGCGAGGACGTCGACGAGTGGCATATTCCGATCGGCGTCGGCTTCGCTCTCACCATTCCGAATCCGGTGCTTGCGATCAAGCCGTGGCTTGCTCCTCGGATCGACATCACTCGCCTATCCGCCGGCGGCAGCTCGAACACCGATACCAGGTTCGGCCTGAGCGGCGGGGTCGAGTTCAACCTCCTGGGCGGGCTCGGCCTTCACGCCGCGTACGACTACGTCAACGGCGATGCAGGTAACCCCGGCATCTTCGCAATCGGCGCCCACTATACCTTTCGGGTTCCTGGTCTGTGAAGGCTGCGAACCGCTGCGCCATCGTGTTGCTATCGGTGGCGTTGTTCGCGGCGTGCGCGCAGACCTTCGATGCCAGGACGCTGGGCGTCCCCGCGACGCTCTCTTCTGCCGCTGAGAAGCCGGCCCAGGGCGACCGCTTCCGGGTCACGTCGACTGCGGTCTTTGGCCTTTGGGGGATTGCCAGACTGAAGGAGCCGTCCTTGCGCAAGGCGCTGGCGGCTCAGCTGGCCGGCGGGGCAGGCATTGCTGACGTGAAAATTCGGGTCCGGAGCCGCTTTACCGACCTCCTGGTCACAGCATTGACCGCCGGACTCATTGTGCCGAGGTCGGTGACCTTTGAAGGGGTCGTGACGAAATAAGTGCGTCCAGCATCTCCGCCGATCGCCGCGCCCCTCCGAGCCCACCTTCGACGACTTGCCGCGCACGCCGCCCCTGAATGGACCTGCGGGCGTCGCTTGCCAGCCATCCTTCCCACACTCGAGCGAGCGACTCTGCTGCCTTTTTGCGGTTGAGCTCGCCCAGCGCTTCCGCCGCGCTGGCCCGGAGCAGGAGCTCGGCATCCCGGCTGTTCCGCCAACGCGGCCCGAACACGATGGGCACTCCCCACGCCGCGGGCTCGAGCACCGAATGCAGTCCCGCCCGTCCGAACCCGCCGCCCACGTACGCCATCGAGCCGGCACCATAGAGCGTCGCGAGCAAGCCCACCCGATCCACCAGAACCAGCGGAGCGCCGATGGCCGCATTGCTCAACCGTACCGGTCGCATGAGGCCGGCCCGGACGGCGGCTCGCTCGACCGCCCCGAGATGGGCGGGGGTGGGCTCGTGCGGCACCAGCACCAGACGCGATGCGAGCCGGCGACGCTGCAGCAGAGCGAACGCCTCGAGCACAACCGCCTCGTCTTCCGGCCAGGTCGATCCTGCTACCAGCGTTGCCGTGCCTTCTCCCCAGCGCAGCAAGGGATCGTCCGGACGCACGCCCTGGACCCGCTGCATGACGCTGTCGAAGCGAGGGTCGCCCAGCACCTGGATCCGATCCGCCTCCACGCCGAGCCGCGCCAGCCGCTCACCGTCCTCGGCCGAGATGGCAGCCGCAGCTGAGACAACGGCGTAACCCGGCCGAAGCAGAGGACGCGCCGGCCAGCGCAGCCGGCCGCTTCCTCGGCTCACTGTCGCGGCGATCATGGCAACCGCTATCCCGCGGGCGGCAGCGCGCGTGGCCAGCTCAGGCCAGAGATCGAGCTTGGAGAAGACCAGGAGACCAGGGGCCAAGGCATCCAGCAACGCGTCGGCCGCTCCCCGGGAGTCATAGGGTAGGTAGTCAGCCACGTCGACCGGCAGGCGGCGGGCGAACCCCTCTGCCGAGGGACTGAAATGGGTGTAGACCCACTGGGCTTGGGGGCGCAGCCGGCGGAGTTCACTCATGACGCTCTCCGCCTGCAGCCCCTCACCGACCGAGGAGGCGTGGAACCAGACCAGTGGACGGGTCTGGTCCCGCCCGGCGGCTGCCCAGTGCCGCAGCCGTTTGGCCGCCCCCTGTCGACGCCTATGTCCGGATCGGATCTTCGGGTCGATCATCCCCAGCGCCGGGACCAGCGCAGCGGCTGCCTGGACCATGATGCGGTAGGCCAACGAGGCTTGCGTCATGGCGCAATGTTGTCTCCAACAGGAGAGCCGCGTCAACCGGCACTTGCTGTAGGGCCGTCTTTGCTGGTGGACGATTTGGACGTATCCTAAGCAGACGCAAGAAAGCAGATTGTCGGCGTCACCGGGACATTGCCGGGCCCCCTGACCGGAGGCGGATCGCTTGCCCTATCTCGGAAAGAGGCGTCCGCCGGCTTCCACCCCGAGCGGCGCCATCGTCGGGGATCGGTCCGGGCCCTCGGCTCCGAGTCCCTCAGTGGCCGGTTTGATCGAGGGGTTCGATTGGTCGACCACGCCGCTCCGCGCTCGCGAGTCCTGGCCGAGCAGTCTGGAGACGGCACTCGGCCTTTGCCTCGCCTCGCCCCTTCCCACCGTGATCTGGTGGGGGCCCCAGCTCATTCAGCTCTACAACCAGCCCTTTGCCCGCTATCTCGGTGAACGCCATCCCGCGGCCCTGGGTCAGCCGGCGCGCGACTGCTGGGCCGACATCTGGGATGTCCTCGCGCCCCCCGTCGAGTCGGCCCTCCGCGGTCGCAGCAGCACCATTGACCTGAGCCCGGAGCAGGTCCCCAGTGAACGCCAGACCAGCATGCTGTTCGCTCCCATCCAGGACGGGTCGGGCCGGCCTGCCGGAGTTTGGCACTGTCTGTTGCAGCTGGAGCGTCGCAGCCGGGCTGCGGCGGCCTCCCGGCTTCGGGCGCGAGAAGCGTTTCTCAGCGCGGCCGGCGAACTGCTGAGCTCCTCCCTTGATTCGGAGCGCTCCCTGACCACCCTCGCGCGGTTAGTGACCAGCTCCTTCGCCCAGTACTGCGCCATGGACCTGATCGAGCCCGATGGCAGTCTGCGTCGGGTGGCGCTATCCCACGCTGATCCGGCGAAACTGGTCCTTGCGTGGGATTGCTGGCGGAAGTTCCGGGAGGGGCCGGAGACGGCCAGCGAAGTCTTCCACGCGATCCAATCCCAGAGTCCCGTTCATATCGCCGAACCCGGCGATGCGATCCGAGAAGATGAGGCGCGGGAACCCGAGCATCTGACGCTGCTGCAGGAGCTCCGGCTCTCGTCAGTCGTCATCGTGCCGCTGATCGCGCGGGAGCGGGTGCTCGGAGCGATCACCCTGGGCACCAGCGAACCTGCGGCCCAGCTGAGCGAAGAGGATATCGCCCTGTCGGAACGATTGGCGTGGAAAGCGGGATTGGCGATCGACAACTCGCGGCTCGTCCGCGAGGCCCAGGAGGCGGCCGGCCGAAGCGAGGAGACGCTGGCATTGCTCGACACGGTCCTCCGGACCGCGCCGGTGGGCCTCGCCTTCTTGGACCGGGAGCTCCGCTTCGTGCGGATCAATGAAGCCCTTGCTGCCATGAACGGGCGCTCGGTGGAGGAGCATCTTGGCGCGACGCTCGGGGCGATTCTGCCGGAGATCGCCTCCATTATGGAACCTCTCTTCCGCCGGGTCTTCGACACCGGCGAGCCGATCAGAGACGTGGAGGTGCGCCTTCCCTCCGTGGAGGGGACCGGGCGCACCAGGTATTTCCTGGCCAGCTACTATCCCGTTCGCGGGGCTGATGGGAATGTCGCCTGGGTAGGAGCGGTCGTCGCTGATATCACTCAGCGACAGTTGATCGAGGACGCTCTGCGGGAGAGCAATGAGCGCTACGGCGCCCTGGCCAGAGCGGTTCCAGCGATTCTTTTCTCCACCGGAGCAGACGGCAGCTGCGATTACGTGAGCGAGCAGTTCTCGACCTATACCGGCCTGCCGCTCAGTGCCTCCGAAGGTTTCGCAGGCATCCAGGTGGTCCATCCCGACGATGCGGAGCGGAGCCGGGCGCAATGGCTGGACTCGATGCGCACCGGCCTTCCTTTCGAGATCGAGTTCCGCTTGCGACGGCGCGATGGGGCATATCGGTGGTTCCGCTGTTGCTGCTCGCCGGTGCGAGACGCCGAGGGCCGGGTCGTGAAGTGGTTTGGCCTCTCCCTGGACATCCACGACGAGCGCGAAGCCGGGGAAGCCATGCGTCAAGCGCAGAAGTTGGAGGGTATAGGCCTTCTGGCCGGCGGCATCGCCCACGATTTCAATAACCTACTGACTGGGATTCTGGGGAATGCGAGTCTCGCCCTCCGGGTGCTCCCGAAGCTGAGCCCAGCCCGGGACCTGGTGCATGATGTGATCATGGCCAGCGAGCGCGCGGCCGCGCTCACCGGACAGCTGCTGGCCTACGCGGGGAAAGGTCGGTTCAACATCGAGCCGGTGAACCTTGCCACCATGGCCCGCGACATCAGTGGGCTCCTGCGGGCCTCGATCCCGCGGAAGGTCGCCATCCAGCTCGAGTTGGACCCGGCACTTCCGCCGATCGAGGCCGACGCGAGCCAGCTTCAGCAGGTACTCATGAATCTGGTCCTCAACGCCGCCGAAGCGATCGGAGACAACTCGGGGACCGTCTGGGTGCGAACCCGGGTACGCCAGCTCACGGCGGAGGAGATCGCCAGGCAGCACTCGCGCTTCTCGCTCACACCAGGTCCGCACGTGGAGATTGAGGTCACGGATACCGGCTCAGGCATTGAACCGGGCAACCTGAGTCGCATCTTCGACCCTTTCTTCACCACCAAGTTCATGGGGAGAGGGCTGGGCCTGGCAGCGACACTCGGTATCGTGCGAGGACACAAGGGTTCCATCACAGTCCAGTCCGACGTAGGTAAGGGCAGCAGCTTCTTCATCCTCTTGCCCGCAGTGGCTGAGGTCAGCATCCCACCGGTCACGCTGGCAGCCGAGGCGGGCGGAGGGCGCGGTGAGTTGATCCTGATCGCCGACGATGAAGAGATCGTCCGCCGGGCTGCCCGGGCCACCTTGCACGCGGCGGGTTATCGGATTCTCGAGGCGGAGGACGGTCTTGCGGCGCTCGACCTGTTCCGCCGGCAGGGGGACGAGATCGCGCTGGTGCTGCTCGATATGACCATGCCTATCCTGAGCGGCGACGAGGCCGTTCAACACATGATGAAGATTCGACCCGATGCAGTGGTCGTCGCCTCCAGCGGCTACGGGGAGCTCGAGGCGCAGCGACGCTTCGAGGGGACCGGCGTCAGTGCCTTCCTGCAGAAGCCGTACAGCTCCGAGCAGTTGATCGCCCTGGTCAGCCGTCTGGCTCGGCGCCCGAGCTGATGGCTCTTGCCCGAGGGCAGGAGTGATGCTTACACTTCGGCCACGCTGTTCATGTTCCACCCGCTACCGAGGAGGTGATCCATTGTCTACAGAGTCAAGGGTCGCCTGCGGCCGTTAGCCAACGCTGCATGCTGAGACCCGGGCGAACCTTCGAACCTGGGGGGGCCGCTAACCGCGGCCCCTTTTTTTAGCAGCTGCCGCCAACTGTCAGCGGAGTGTCGTCCGTGATGACTGGCTACTGGCGCGGAAGCCGAGCGCCGCGCTACAGCCTGACTTTCGCCTTCCCGTTGCTCCTGGCGTACGAACTGCTCGCCTTCTTGCTCAGCCACGACGCGCTTACCGGGGTACGCAACGGCGCCGATGTGCTGCTCAAGAGCCTGTTCTTCGGCGTCGGGGGACGGAACGGACTCATCGCGTTCGGCATCGTGATGGTCGGCACTGCGGTGGTGCTGGTGTGGCAGGACCGGCGCCGGAGTGGACCAATCGAGCTCCGCTTCTTCCCGCTGATGGCAGCGGAATCGGTGCTGTACGCGCTGCTATTCGGCTTGGTTGCCGGTACCCTGACCGGTTTGCTCCTGCGCGGTCTGGCGGCCTCGGCTTCGCGTTTGGCGCTGCAGGAAGCGTCGAGCCTGGCCTTACCGGCCCGGCTCATGATCTCGCTTGGCGCGGGGATCTACGAGGAGCTGCTGTTCCGGGTGTTGCTGGTCGGGTCGCTCGCCTGGTTCGGGCGTCGGGCCCTCGGCTGGGGCGCGGGAGCGGCCGGCCTCGCCGCGACGATTATCGGCGCCTTGGTCTTTTCCGCCTTCCACTACATCGGGCCGTACGGCGATCGACTGGAACTGGCCTCATTCACCTTCCGCATGATTGCGGGGGTGCTCTTCAGCGCGCTATATCTGCTGCGTGGGTTCGGCATCACGGCGTGGACCCACGCGTTGTATGATGTGTTCTTGACGCTGAACGGCTGACAGCGAACAGCTAACAGCTACTCCTCATCCCGAGCGCAGCGAGGGATCTCGCCCGGCAATTGTCCCACGCAAACAGATCCCTCGTTCGCGGAGCCCGCCTTGAGCTTGCCGAAGGGCTCGGGATGAGGGTCGATGCGGCATTTCAGCTCTGCCATAGCCGCCATAGCGCCCTACCGCCCTACCGCGCTATCGCCTTTCTTCACCGCGTAGATCGAATCCAGCACCTGTCGGAACACCGGCAGGGGCTGCGCTCCGACCAGCAGTCCCCCCTCGATGTAGAACGTGGGCGTGCTACCTGCGCCGGAGCGCTCGGCTCCCTCGGCGTCGGCCCGAACTTCACTCTGGGTACCTGGCGCTTGCACGCAGGCAAGCAGCGCCGGCTTGGAGATGCCGGCCGAGTCGGCGAGAGAGAGCAAGAAGGGGCCCGGCTGCTTGAGCGGTGCCCAGGTGTCCTGGTGCTGGTACAGCAGGTCGTGCACCGCCCAGAACGCGCCTTGCTTGCCGGCGCAGAGCGCCGCCTCCGCGGCGGCAACGGCATTGGGATGGACGCTCGTCAGAGGGAAATTGACGAAGACCCAACGGACCTTTCCCGTCGCAACGTAGGCCCGCTCGAGCAGAGGAAAGGTTTCCAGTGCGAACCGCCGGCAATACGGGCACTGGAAGTCAGACATCTCGTACACCGTCACCGGTGCGCCAGGGGACCCTTTGGTCCGGCTCGCGAGCGGATCGGGGGATTGAGCGAAGGCAGAGGAGGCGCAGAGGACGCAGAGGACGCAGAGGACGCAGAGGACGCAGAAGGCGGAGTGAACGGATCCGGAGCCCTGCCCCAGAGATCGCGGTGGGGTAGGGCACCTCTGCGTCTTCCGCGTCCTCTGCGTCATTAATATCTCGGCCGCCGCTTCCCGGTGTGGCTCGACAGCAGAATGGTGTCACCGCTCGCCGGCACGTTCCAGTACCACTCTGCGTTCGGGTCGGTCGCGTCCCACGAGCGTGCGTAAATCCACCAGCGCCCTGGTTGCAGTCGAAAATGGGCCCAGCCATCTGGTCCGGTGGTATCAGTCGCAGCCTCGCGCCCACGGGAACGGGCCAATCGGCTCACGATGCTATCGTACCCATCGTAGGTGCTATCTTCCCAATGCCGAACTGCGGCGCGGAGGCTTTCGCTTCGCGCTACGAAGCCGGTGCGTGCCCGATCGAGCTCAGCCCGAGCCTTTTCGGTGCGGCTCTGGGCAACAGTGAGCGAATCGGAGAGTCGGCCGAACACTGCGTAGAGTTGCCCGTACTCCGGCTCGTTACGGGGAAGGGAATCCAGTCGCGACTTCACCTCGGCCAGGGAGTCGCGCAGCTTCCCCGCCCGGTAGGTGGCCGACGCGTAGTAGTTGAATGGCGCGCGAAACGCCTGGAAGAGGCTGTCCAGCTCTACGGTTCCTGGGCGTCGAGTGTGCGCCTTCGCCTCGAGCGCGGACAGCACGCTGTCGCGATCGTAGGGCAGCGCGACCAGGCCGATGCCGGTCACCGGGGTCTCGACCGAATCGGGACCCGGAATCGAGACGCGGACGGCTACGTCGCGGGCGCGCTCGCAGGCGACGAGGCCGGGTCCGGCCAGCGCCGCGGCCACTACCAGGAGAGCGATTGAGCGGGACACGAGCCAAAGCTACCGTCCTCCTCGCGGCGCTTCAACTGAGCGCCGCTCTCGTACATGCGCAGAACTCCGAGGTCGATCGGCTCTTTCCGGCGCAACCGACCGGCTACGTAACCGATGCGGCGCGGGTGTTGGATGAAGCGTCGTCGTCGCAGATGGAAAACCTGATCGCGCGGCTCCAGGCGGCGACCGGCGCCGAGATCGCGGTGGTGACCCTCCCAACTATCGATGACCGGTCCGAAGCCGAGATGGCACTCGCCATCGGACGTAAGTGGGGAGTGGGCGCCAAAGCGGAGATCGGAGACCCCCGACGCAATGCCGGGATCGTCCTGTTGCTGGTGCCGCGGGTCAATCACCAGCCGGGCAGCGGTCATGTTCGCGTCGAGGTAGGGCAGGGCCTCGAGGGCATCGTCACCGACGCGGAAGCCGGGCGGATCCGCGACGCGATGGGGCCCGAGCTTTCCCGCGAGGCCTACGGGGCGGGGCTGCTCACCGGCGTGCAGATACTCACCAGTCTCATCGCGCGAGGTTATGGGGTTTCTGATTCGACCTTGGCCAACGCCAGCCCGCGGCCGCTAGGTCGCCCCGCAGGCGGACCTTCGCTGCCGTCCGTCATGCTCATTTTTCTCTTCATCTTTTTTATTCTGCTCGCGAGTCAGGGTCGACGTGGCCGGCGGCGGGTATATTGGGGTGGACCTTGGATTGGAGGCGGTGGTTTCGGTGGCGGAGGTGGCTTTGGGAGTGGCGGAGGCTTTGGTGGATTCGGTGGCGGAGGTGGTTTCAGCGGGGGTGGTGCCGGAGGGAGATTCTGATGCACGAGTCGGTTGACCGAGTGGTGTCGCCTCTGCTGTCGGAGGCCGATCGCATCTTGGGCGGCCGATACAGCGCCGTGCTCTACGGCTCGGCGGCCCGAGGGGATTTCATTCCCGGCCACTCCGATGTCAATCTGATGCTGATCCTGGAAGACGCAACGTCCGAAATCCTCCGCTCGCTGGGGCAGGCGCTTACCCAATGGCGGAAGGCCCGGCTGGAGCCACCGCTGTTGATGAGCCGGCAGGAATGGGAACGGGCCACCGATGCCTTCCCTATCGAGATCACGGACATGCGGGCGGGCTATCAGGTGCTGCGAGGAGTCGATCCGCTCACCGGCGCCAAGGTATTGCCCAGCGATCTTCGTCGGGCACTGGAAAGGGAATTTCGGGGTAAACTGCTGCGCCTGCGGCAAGGATACACCGCGGTCACTCCCGATCCCGCTGCCCTGGGTGCCCTAGCCACTCAGAGCGCCGGAACCGTGATGGTACTGCTTCGTGCGCTGCTGGCCTTGCTCGGCAGGTCGGCGCCGGCCGATCCCATCGAGCTGGCGCACACCGCGGAAGACGTAGTTGGGGCGGGCAAGGAGTCGGTGGCTCGGGTCGTGCGGCACCGGGGGAAGGGGGGATGGCGCTGTGGCATGGTGGAGTTCGAAGAGTATATGACCGCCGTCGAGCGCGCGGTGCGGTTCCTCGATCAACTTCAGCTGGGAGATCGGCAATGAAGCGTTCGTCGGTGATCTCGACCTCGTTCCTCGTCGCGCTGGTACTGCTCGCGCCTGGATGCGGTTATAACACCATTCAGAGCCTCGACGAACGAGTAAACCAGGCGCAGGGACAGATTCAGACCCAGCTGCAACGGCGCGCCGATCTCATCCCCAACCTGGTCAACACCGTGAAAGGCGTAACCAAGCAGGAAGACACCATCTTCATCTCCATCGCGAACGCGCGGGCCCGGCTGAGTGGAGCCGTCCAGTCGGGCGACGTGGCCCAGATGGCGGCCGCCAACCAGGCACTCAACCAGGGACTGGGCCGTCTGCTGGCGATCTCAGAGAACTATCCTCAGTTGCGTTCCAGCGAAAACTTTCGGCAGCTGCAGGATCAGCTGGAGGGCACCGAGAACCGGATCTCGGTCGCGCGCCAGGACTACAACGCCGCGGTGGGAGAATACAACGCGTACATCCGACGGGTTCCGTACAACCTGACTGCCAAGGTGTTCGGCATGGGCAAGCCGCGCCAGTATTTCGAGGCAGCGCCGGGAGCAACGGAGGCGCCGAAGGTGCAGTTTTAGGACGCAGAGGACGGAGAGGACGCAGAGGACGCAGAGGTTTCTCTTTAATAGCAGCGAGCCCCGGATGCCATATTCGCAATCCGGGGCTCGCTTGTTTTGTGCCTACCCGTCTTCTCCGGCTTCTGCGTCCTCTGCGTCCTCTCCGTCCTCTGCGCCTTCTGCGTCCTCTGCGCCTTCTGCGTCCTCTAATCCGTCACGACTGAATCCGGAATCACGTACTTGAGCGGGTCCACCGGCCGGCCGTTGACGTGCACCTCGTAGTGCAGGTGTGGACCAGTTGCCAATCCAGTGTTACCCACCAGTGCGATGCGCTGGCCTCGGGAGACTCGCTGGCCGGTCTTCACCAGGATCTTGGACGCGTGGGCGAACTTGGTGACGATCCCGAAGCCGTGGTCGATGGTCACCGTATTGCCGTAGCCAGATTCCCAACCGGCATCGAGCACCACACCCCCGGCCGGCGCCTCGATGGGGCTCCCCATGGGGGCGGTCACATCGATGCCCTCATGGGGGCGCGCGACGTGCAGGATCGGGTGCGTCCGCATGGACGAGAAGGCGCTACTCAGCCAGCCCTTGGTGGGCATGATCGACGGGGTAGCCGCGAGCCGAGCCGAATGGACCGACAGACTGTCCGCGGCTTCCTGGAACGAGGAGGCCAGCAGATTGGCTCGGCGAATCAAGGCATCCAGATTCACCCGGATTTCCTCGGACCGGCCGGCCGAGCCCGCGACGGCGCCGGCCAAAGCACGGGTGAATGTCGGGCCACCGATGCCGGCGGCCTGCACCTGGGGATCGATGGGCTCCAGGTTGGCGAGTACCCGAATGCGAGCGTCGCGCTGGGCAATCCGGGTGAGCGTGTCCGCCAGGTTGCTGAGCCGGCCGCGGAGCTCCCCAATTTCCTGCGACAGAAGCGAGTTCTCTCGCTGCAGCCGGGCTGCCTGGGAGAGATCCGCCGAGTGCGAGACTGTGGCGTAGCCCACGAGCAAGGCAATGACCGCTGCCGCGCCGACGCCGGCTGCCATCATCTTCAGCACGCCGTAGGAGACCTCGATAATCTTCGAGGGCTCCGACCCGTGCGGCACCAGCACGACGGTCCAGCGGCGTTTGGCCATCTACATGATTCCTCGGAATAAATCGCTTTACTAGAAACCGATTTACTAGTTTCGGCTGACCGACGACGTAATTTGAGTACAACGTGGGCCCTGAGGAGTGACCTGAGTCACGACACGTCCCGCTAAGGTCATCCTCGAAGGGCCCAGTGTCAAGAGTGCGCAAGTGCGCATAACTCTTTGACTGTCAAATAGTTTTGCTCGAACTTCTGGTAAATGCTACCCCGGAACCGGCTTGGGAAATAAGACCTCGGCGCGGGCCGTTGCCTTGCCCGTGACGGGAGGCGCTCCGAAGGAACCCCACGGCACGCCACCAGGTGTTCCGCTCAGCCCCAGCGATTCCCAGAGCAACTGCGCTTTTCCGGGAATGAACGGACTGCTCAACAGCGCTAACCGGTAGAGCGCCCGTGCCAGCGCCGCGAGAGCGACGTCCAGTTCGTCCTGCTTACCTTGCTTGGCCAGGGTCCATGGTGCGACTTGCTGGATGAACAGATTGGCGGTGTCCACCAAGCGCCACGCCGCCGCCGCGCCACCCCTCAAGTCGAGTGCATCCATCGCCTTCACATAATCCTCGCAGGCTGCTCTGCCGGCTTGGTCCAACGACACCAGCTCATTGGCATCGGGAACTACGCCGGCGCGGTACTTGGCCAGCATGGCCAATGACCGGGACGCGAGATTGCCGAAACCGTCCGCTAGGTCCGCCGTGTAGCGCTCGTCAAACCGCTCCCAGGTAAAGTTGCCGTCGGCTTCGAAGCCGACCTCCCGCAGGAGAAAGTAGCGCAGCGCATCGGGTCCGTGCCGGTCGATCGCCTCGTCCAGCGTCACCTGGGTCCCCGCCGTCTTGGACATCTTGGTCCCTTCCCACTGGACATAGCCATGGGCCCAGACCTGGCGGGGCAACGCGAGCTTCGCACTCAGCAACATTGCCGGCCAGATCACGCAGTGAAACCGGGTGATCCCTTTGCCGATCACGTGCAGGTCCGCCGGCCACAGCCGGACATAACCGGAGTCAGGGAAACCCGTGGCGGAGAGATAATTGATCAGGGCATCAAACCAGACGTAGACGGTCTGCTCTGGGTCGTCGGGAAAGGGAATCCCCCAGGGCTGACGCAACCGGGAGACTGAGATGTCCTGCAATCCAGCCTCGAGCAGGCGGAGAATTTCGTTCCGGCGGATCGCTGGTTCCACCCGGAATTCGCCCCTGTGGATCAGCTCGAGCAGTTGATCGCCATAGCGACTCAAGCGGAAGAAATGGTTGCGCTCCTTCGTGGGGATCAGGTCGAGCGTGGGGTGCTCGATGCAGTGTCCGTCGACGATCTGGCTCTCCTGCTTGAACTCCTCGCAGCCGGTGCAGTACAGTCCTTCGTATTCCGCGACGAAGAGATCGTCCGGATGGTGTGCCTGGATCCGCCGAAGCAGCTCGGCCACACCTCGGGCATGACGCGGCTCGGTCGTGCGGATCCAGTCGTCGTTGCTGCACTCGAGCCGCTTCCAGAAGTCGAGAAACCGACCGGCCATCGAATCCACCCACTCCTGCGGAGGCACTTGCGCCCGGGCGGCGGCCTGGATCACCGACTGGCTGTGCTCGTCCATGCCCATCACGAAGTGGACGGCGTCGCCTCGGAGGCGGCGGTACCGGGCGATACAGTCGGCCCCCACCTTTTCAAGCGCGTGACCCAGGTGGGGGTCGCCGTTGGAGTAGTCGATCGCGGTCGTGAGATAGAACTTCGGCACTCGGGGAGCTCCTGATCGGTCGGCGGGAATCTAACCTGGGTCGGTCTTCCCCCCCGAGCCACCACCACGCCGTCGGCGGCGACGTCGTCGTGAGCTCCGCGGCGGCATGGTCCCGGGCGCGGAGTCCCCTGGCTCCGCGGTCTCTTCCATGGCCGGCGGCTCCTGCTCGACCACGGCGGACTTCGGCTCGGCTTCGGCGGCCATGGCCAGCCCGCCTCGGGAGTCGGCCGTCACCAGGACCTCGCCCAGTTGTTCGACCTCCGCTCGCAACTGAACCAGGGGAATGATGCGGGTCGCGTTCTCCTCGCTCCGCAAGAAGACCCGCTCGCGGAAGATGTCGACCGCGATGACTTTTTCCGGCCCGACCGCGGTCTGGATGGTCTTTCCCTCCTTGGGGAAGCGCCGGCGGGCGGTCACGTAGAACTCGTGCTCGTACTTGAGACAGCAGAGTAGCCGGCCGCATCCGCCCGAGATCTGGGACGGATTGAGCGAAAGGTGCTGGTCCTTGGCCAAGCCCAGGTTCACCGGCGACAGCTCGGTGAGCCAGCTGGAGCAGCAGTATTCCCGGCCGCAGCGTCCCACGCCGGACAGCCGGGCCGCCTCATCCCGAACCCCGATCTGCCGGAGCTCGATCCGGGTGCGAAAGGTCGAGGCGAGATCGCGCACCAGGGCGCGGAAGTCGACCCGCTTCTCGGCGGTGAAATAGATCGTGAGTTTGTTGCGATCCCACTGCCACTCAGTGTCGCTCACCTTCATGATGAGCTCGTGGGCTCGCACCCGCTGGATCACCTTGAGGCGGGCGTCTTCGTCCGACCGGCGGATTTCGCCTTGAAGCTTCAGGTCTTCAGAGGTCGCGCGGCGCAAGACCGGCTTGAGCGGGGCGGGGGCGTTCCCGTCGGCTACCCCATCTCCCAGGCCACAACCGGAGCAGCTGCCGGCGCACTTCTTGGTGGCCACCTCGCCCACGGCGGTGACCCGCCCCAGGTCGCGCCCGCGCTCCACCTCCACGATGACGGCGTCGCCCACGTGTATCGGTTCGCCGCTCTCAGGCCAGGTGAAATAGCCTTTGCGGGTGCCCTTGAATCGTACCTCGACCGTCTGCGTCATTCAGGCCTCGGAAAAGGCGCCCATGGCGGCATACTTGTCGGCGCGCCGGCGGACCAGCTTCTCCGGCCGAAGCTTGCGTAGCTCGGTCACGCAGCGGATGAGCGCCACCCGGAGCGCTTCACCGGTACCGTCCGGGTCGATGTGGGCTCCTCCGATCGGCTCTTTGATAATCTCGTCGATCAGCTTGAGCCGTAGCAGGTCTTCCGCCGTGATCTTGAGGGCTTCGGCCGCGCGCTCCCGCTGGCTGGCGTCCTTCCAGAGAATCGCCGCACAACCTTCGGGCGAGATGACCGAATACACCGAGTTCTCCAGCATGAGAATCCGGTCGGCCACGCCGAGCGCCAGCGCTCCACCGGAACCGCCTTCGCCGATCACGACCGCGATAATCGGCGTCGGGAGCATCGACATCTCCAAAATGTTGCGCGCCAGCGCTTCCGACTGTCCCCGCTCTTCGGCGCCAAGCCCGGGATAGGCCCCTGGTGTGTCGATCAAGGTGATCAGCGGCGCCCCGAACTTGGCCGCCAGACGCATGAGGCGAAGTGCCTTGCGATAGCCCTCCGGGTGGGGCATGCCGAAGTTTCGCTTCAGGTTTTCCTTGGTGTCACGGCCCTTCTGATGTCCCACTACCATGACGGAGACTCCGGCAAGTCGGGCCCAGCCGCCCACGATGGCCGGGTCGTCCATGTAGAGCCGGTCGCCGTGCAGTTCGATGAAGTCGGTAAAGATGGTGCTGAGGTAATCGAGGGTGTAGGGACGGCGGGGGTGGCGGGCGACCATGACTCGCTGTATCGGTGTCAGGTTGCGGTAGATCTCCGCGCGAAGCGACTCCAGCTTGCTCTGGAGTCCCTGCAGCTCCCCCTCGATGTCGATCTGGCGCTCGGTCCCGACCCGTTTGAGGTCCTCGATCTCCCGCTCCAGCTCGAGGAGAGGCTTCTCGAACTCCAGCGTGTACGCTGAGGGCATCGGGTCACCCCGCCTTGACGTAGTGGACCGAATCGGCCCCCAGCAGGTCGCGCAAGGCGCGGACCAGATCCTCTTCCGCCGCGACGCGGATGCGCCGGGAGCGGAGGCGGATCGCCTCTCCGTTGCCGTCGCTCCACTCAATATAGAGCGGGGTCGGCCCGGGGTGAGCCGAGCACAGGGCCGCGGCCGCCTTCATCGCCTCGGGCCGTGGCGCCGATGGAGCCCGCCAGCGAAAGCTCAACGCGAGAGCGCCAGAGGCCTTGAGCTCCTGAAGTGGACGCGCCGACTCCACGATGAAGGGTGCGTGGTCCTCTCCCCGATCCCGATCACTGTAGCCGCCATTGAGCAGCAGCGCTGCGTCCGGAACGATGGTCTGATTGAGCTTGGCCCAGGCGTCGGGAAAGACGATGGCTTCCGCCGTGCCGTGAAAGTCTTCCAGGGTCAGGCGGGCGTACTCCTTACCGGTCTTCTTGGAGATCTGGCGCTTTACCGCGGTGACGACGGCGCCCACGCAGACTTGGTGCTCGCTCCATTGGCCGAGGGTGGCACTGGTGCGGGTACCGAAGAGCTCCACCTCCTCGCGAAAGCGTTCCAACGGGTGCCCTGAGATGAAAAACCCCAGCACTTCTTTTTCCTTGGCCAAGCGCTCCGCCTCGGTCCAGGGCGGAATGTCGGGGTAAGCGGACGCGGCGGTCGGGGCGGACGCGGCGGTCGGGGCGGACGCGTCGGTCCCGCTCCTGCGACCGCCCTGTCCGACGTGACCGTCGAGTCCGCCCTCTCCGAACAGTGACCCCTGTCCCGCCTCCCGCTCCTGCTGCAGCAGCTGGGCCTCGGCCAGCGCAGGCTCGAGCGCTTCGATCAGCTGTTTCCGGTGGCCACCGAGCGAGTCACAGGCGCCGGCCGCGACCAGTGACTCGAGGACCCGCTTGTTGCAGAGTCGGAGATCGATGCGCTCGACCAGGTCGGCGACCGCGTGAAACGGCCCGGAGCGCCGGCCGGCGATGATGGAGTCAATCGCCCCTTCACCCACGTTGCGAACCGCCCCGAGGCCGAAGCGGATCCGGTGGTCCCCAACCACGGTGAACTTGAACCCGGACTCATTCACGTCCGGCGGGAGGATCTCGAGCCCCAGCTCCCTGGCCTCGTTGATGTACTGCACCACTTTGTCGGTGTTGCCGATCTCGGAGGAGAGCAGGGCCGCCATGAATTCGGCGGGGTAGTGTGCCTTGAGCCACGCGGTCTGGAAGCTCAGAATGGAATAGGCCACCGAGTGCGACTTGTTGAACCCGTAACGGCCAAAGGTCTCGATCTGGGCCGCGAGATCATCCACCAACCGGCGGGGATGCCCTAAAGCCATCGCCCGTTCGCAAAACTTGCCCAGCTCCTTCTTGATCAGTTCGGAGTCCTTCTTGCCGACCGCCTTTCGGAGTACGTCGGCTTCCGCGAGACTGAAGCCGGCGAGCACGTTGGCGATCCGCATCACCTGCTCTTGGTAGGTGATGACGCCGTAGGTCGGCTCCAGGATGTCCTTGAGCAGTGCGTGAGGGTAGCTGACTTTTTCCAGCCCCAGCTTGCGCCGGATGAAGACGGTATGCATCCCCGCGTCCAGCGGCCCCGGTCGGAGCAGGGCGTTGGTGGCGACGAGGTCGTCGAACCGGTCGCACTTCATCGAGCGCAACGTCTCCGTTGCCAGCGGAGACTCGAACTGGAACACCCCTGAAGTCCGTCCCTCGCGGAGCAGCTGATACACCGCCGGGTCATCGAAATCGAGCGTGTCCATATCGACCTCGACCCCACTCCGCCGGGCGATCGTCTGGCAAGCATCGTGGATCACGGTCAAGGTCTTGAGGCCGAGCAAGTCCATCTTGAGCATGCCGACCTTCTCGAGCGCGCCCATCTCGTACTGCGTGATGATAGACTCTTCGCCGTCCGTCGCGGCTCCAGCGCCCTTGGTGGGCGCGGTGCAGACCGGGACATACTCCGAGAGCGGCCCCGGGGCGATCACCACACCGGCGGCGTGGACCGACATGTGCCGGGAGATGCCTTCGATCCGGGAGCTGAGATTCATCAGACGGTCGTAGACCGGGTTCCCTCTGACCAGCTCCTTGAGCTCGTCCACCTTCTTCCGGGCGTCCTCGATGGTCAGACTGTAGGCAGGTCCCGAGGGGATCAGCTTGGTGATGCGGTCGGCCTCACCCGGTGGAATCCGCAGCACCCGAGCGACGTCCTTCACCGCCGCCCGGGCCTTCATCGTCCCAAAGGTCACGATCTGACCTACGCTGGCCCGCCCGTACCGCTCCCGGACGTACTCGATCACCTCGCCCCGACGCTCGAAGCAGAAGTCGACGTCGATATCCGGCATCGACACTCGCTCGGGGTTGAGAAACCGCTCGAACAGCAGGTCAAACTTGAGCGGGCAGACATTGGTGATGCCGAGCGCATACGCCACGATTGACCCCGCGGCGGAGCCTCGCCCGGGGCCAACCGGGATGCCTCGCTCGCGCGCCGCGGCGATGAAATCCTGGACGATCAGGAAGTATCCGGCGTAGCCCGCCCGGTTGATGACGCCGAGCTCATAGGCCAGCCGCTCGGCCACCGGCGGCGGAAGGGGAGAGCCGTAGCGCCGCTCGGCGCCGGTGGTGGCAAGATGCTCGAGCAGAGACTCGTCGGTGGCGTAGGCCGCGGGGCGGGGAAAGCTGGGAAGGTAGTACTTCTTCTCGAACTCGAACTCGCACAGGTCGGCGACCCGCTCGGTGTTGGCCAGGACTTCGGGATGATCGGGAAACAGCGCCCGCATCTCCCGTTCCGACTTGACGTAGGACTCCTCACCGAGAAAGCGGAATCGCTTCGGGTCGTCCAAGTCGCTGCCGGTGCCGATCGCGAGCAGCACATCGTGCGCCTCGGCGTCTTCCCGGCGGAGATAGTGGGCATCGTTCGTGGCCACCACTCCAAGGCCGAGCTCCTGACCCAGCCGCAACATCCCCTCGGTGACGATCCGCTCCTCGGCGATCCCGTGCTGCTGCACTTCCAGCCAGAAGCCATCGGTGCCGAACACCTTGGCAAACCACTGCGCACTCGCCTTGGCGTCCTCGTACTTGCCCTGGCGCAGCTGCAGGGCCACCTCGCCGGAAAGGCAGGCTGCCAGGCAGACGATGCCGTCGGCGTGCTGCTCCAGCACCTCCTTGTCGATTCGCGGCCGGCGGTAGAAGCCCTCGATGTATCCGATGGAGCTGAGCCGGATGAGATTGCGGTAGCCCGCACGATTTCTCGCCAGCAGCACCAGATGGCTGTACGGCGCCGGCGCCCAGCTGGGTTTTTCGCGTGCCTGCCGCGGGCCAAAGGCCAGGTATGCCTCGAAGCCCAGAATGGGGCGGATCTTCTGGGCTTTCGCCTCCTCATAGAACGACCAGGCAGCGTGCAGGTTGCCGTGGTCAGTGACGGCCAGGCTGTCCATCCCCAGCTTCTTCACCTGCGCCACCAGCTCGGTGATCCGGTTCGCACCATCGAGCAGGGAGTATTCGCTATGGGTGTGGAGATGGACGAAGGACATGGGTGCGTGTTCGAAGACCGAATATGAGTTAAAAGCTATCAGCTAACAGCTATCAGCTATCAGCTATTTCTTGCAGCCATCGCCGTCCGCCGTCCGCCGTCCGCTGTCCGCCGTCAGCTGTTAGCCGTCAGCTGTTAGCCGTCAGCTGTTAGCCGTTAGCTGTTAGCCGTCAGCAGCTACTTCTCTCTTGTTTCCAACTCCCGCCACACCGCGTCCAACGGGACCCCGCGAGCCTGCAGCAGTACCAACACATGATACAGGAGATCGGCGGCCTCGGACGCGAGCCGCTCGTCAGTCTCCGCGTTGGCAGCGACCACGAGCTCGATCGCCTCCTCGCCCACCTTCTGCGAGATCTTCGGTAGGCCCCGGTCGAGCAGCTTGGCGGTGTACGAGTCGGCCGGCCGGTCGATCGCCCGACGAGCGATCGTGGCCGCAAGCCGGGTCAGGAGATGTCCCCCGGGATCCTCCTGCCCCGTGGACGGGCCGTCTGCCCCACCCACAGTCATCGAAAAACAGGTTCTGGTCCCGGTATGGCACGCCGGCCCGGTCTGGTCCACCCGGTACAGCACGGCGTCGCCATCGCAATCCAGCCGGATCTCGCTGACCCGTTGGACGTGCCCGGACGTCTCGCCCTTCTGCCAGAGGGCGGCTCGCGATCTGCTGTAGTAGTGGGCCAGACCGGTCGAGAGGGTGCGCTCAAGAGCCTCCCGGTTGGCGTAGGCCAGCATCAGAACGTCCCCGGACCGGACCTCCTGCGCCACCACCGGCACCAGCCCATCGACCCCGAACCTGACCGCCGAAAGTCCACTGTTCTGGGACACCGTGAGAAGCTACCGGCGGCACACACGATTGTCAAAAGACGTTGTGGCTCCTTATCTTGCTGACTTTGCGGCCCCCGCCCCCAATCCCCGGCATGGAGTCTCCCCAGTGTTCCGGTCATTCCCGCTCCCAGTACTTTTCGTGGCGGTCCTCGGTGCAGGGTGCGGGAGCGATACCTCCGGCCCTAACCTCCCGGCGGTTTTGGACTGCGACTCAGTGACCACCACCGCCCTGGCCGTGGGGCAATCCGCCGTGGTGAACGCGGAGGACACGGCCTGCGTCCGGCTGCCGGCTGCTGGCCCGGATGGGGCGGAATACCTCTATGTCGCGGTGGCCACCGCAGCTCGGGAGAGCGGCGAGGGGGTGGCGGCGCCCTACGACCTGAGCGCCAGCCCGCCCGAATCGACCGCGACTGCCGCCACCGCCGTGACCTCGCCCCTGCTCCAGGCCTTCCAGCCACCCAGCACGGCGCAGCAGTTTCACCAGCGGCTTCGGGCCATGGAGCGAGAGATCTCGCAGGATCCGCAGATGATGCGCTTCACCGGCCCGTCTGCGGCGGTGGTCGCCCAACCTCCGCCGACGTTTGGTGAAAAGCGCACCTTCAACGTGCTCCGGAGCAACCAAGTCACCGGAAGATTGGCGAGTGATTACGTCCAGGTGACCGCGACCGCTAAGTATGTGGGCACCCACGCCGCGATTTTTCTGGACGATGCCGCCCCGACGCCCACCTATTCTCAGAGCGATCTCGACCACATCGGGGGGATGTTCGACCAGCATCTGTATCCCGCCGACGTGGCCGCGTTTGGCGCCGAATCGGACGTGAACGGCGACGGGCTAGTCATTGTGCTCCTGAGCGATCGGGTGACGAAGTTGGCAGGCTGCACCGGAAATGAGATCGTCATCGGGTTCTTTTTCGCTCGGGATCTCATCCCCAACGTCGTTGGCTCGAATGACGAGGAAATCTTCTACGGCCTGACGCCCGATCCATCTTGCTCCGTTAGCCCGCAGGAGGCCACCCGCCTCTTGCCCCGAGTCTTGATCCATGAGTTCCAGCACATGATCAGCTTCAATCAGCACGTGTTGCTCCGGAACGGAAGCGCCGAGGATACCTGGCTCAACGAAGGTCTCTCGACCTTCGCCGAGGAAATCGGCGGGAGGACCGTGCCCGACTCGCTCTGTGCCAACAATGACTGCCTGAGCCAGTTCGTCTTCGACGATTTCGATAACGGGTACAGTTATCTCCTCGACGTGGAGCTCAATTTCCTGATCGGTCCCGATCAGCCGCCGATCCCGCTGACCGAGTACGGCGCCGCCTGGCTCTTCGTCCGCTGGCTGGCGGATCATTTTGCGCAGACCTCGGAGCTGGGCACGGATCTCACCCTGAAACTCGACGGCACCAATCGGACAGGGGCCGATAACGTCACCGCTGCGACCGGAGTCCCATTCCCAACCTTGATCGGCGAGTGGCAGCTGGCCAATTATCTGGATGATCTCCCCGGCTTCACGCCCGCCAATCCTCGGCTGCAGTATGCCAGCTGGAATTTTCGCCAGGTCTACGACGGGCTTCACCAGGCCAGTCCGGGCACCTTCCCGTTGAGCTATCCGCTGGTACCGGACAGCACCAGTGGGGCGAGCTACGCCCGCAGCGGCTCGCTGCGGGCCGGCTCCGGAAGGCATCTGCTCGTCGTGCAGCCGCCGTCGGCTGGAACAGTGGACCTGCGGCTGCTGGATACCGACGGCGCGTCCGCCGTCGCCGACTCGGTCCAGCCGCGAGTCGGCCTCGCGCGGATTCGGTGAAGCGCATGATCTTCCTCGCCATTGTTGCCGTCCTCTTCGCCGGCTACGGTACCGCGTATCTCGCCAGCGACGACGTTCGATATCTGACCCGGGCGGGAATCGAGGAGACCCTTATCCTCCAGAACAGCCGGCCGATCACCGATCTGGTGACCCGGCCGGACCTCGACCCAGCGGTGCGGCAATCTCTTCGCCTCGTCCTGGACAGCCGGGACTACGCCGCCCAGCTGGGGCTCAAGGCCAAGGAGACCTACACCACCTACGCCGATGTGGGTCGCGACACACTCCTGCTGGTTCTTCAGGCTGCGCCGAAGGATTGCATCTGTCCCTACACCTGGAAGTATCCCATCGTCGGACGAATTCCTTACAAGGGGTTCTTCGATACCAAAGCGGCGGAGCGTGAGGCCGGTCGCCTCGCCGCCCTTGGGTACGACGTCTATCTTCGGCCCTCCGGCGCCTTCTCTACGCTCGGTTGGTTCAATGACCCGCTCCTCAGCACGGCGCTGACCCGCGACTCGGTCGAGCTCGCCGCGACCGTGTTCCACGAGATTGCCCACAACACGCTTTACGTGAAGAGCGCGACGCCGTTCAACGAGAGCTTCGCCCAGTTCGTGGGCTACCATTCGGCCCAGTCATTCTTCTCTGACCGCAGCGATACGGCCGGCGCCCGACAGGCCGCCGACCGGTGGCACGACGAGATGGTGCTCGGCGAATACTATGAGACGCTAGTCCAGCGGTTGACCGCGCTCTACGCCACTCATCCCGATTCGGCGGCGCTGGAGGCAGGCCGAGCAGAGGCAGGGGTGTGGGCCCGGGCTCAGCTGCAAGGCCCTGTGGGCGCCCAACTGCGAACTTTGCGGATCGGCAAGCTGGCGGAGCGACCGGTCAACAACGCGCGGCTCATTGGCGCCCGGCTCTATCGCACCCGGCTGGATCTGTTTGAGCGCTGGTACCAGAGCCACGACCGCGACGTGCGCCGGAGTGTGGCCGAGCTGGGGCGGTTAATGGAAGGAGCTGAGGGCGACAGCGCCTACGCCAGGCTGGAGGCGGCGGTGGATGAGGAAAGTAAGAAGTGAGAAGTAAGCAGTGAGCAGTGAGGAGTGAGCAGTGAGGAGTGAGCAGTAAGGAGTGAGGGGGGTCCATCCCAAGGGCGCCGCAGGCAACCGAGAGACCTACTTTCCCGGCCTCAATAACCGCCAAGCAGATCCCTCGCGGAGCCTGCCCTGAGCCTGTCGAAGGGCTCGGGATGAGGAACCCCTTTCCACTCCTCACTTCTCACTTCTCACTGCTCACTGCTCACTGCTGTATTGAGTCCTCGCTCCGCCGTCCGGGAATCCCCGTCGTATCCATCCCACCGCCGACGCCCGTTTGGCTTGCGGTGTCTCCTGAGGAGCGGATCCGGTTGGAATCGCTGGTGCTGTCCGAGCCGAGACCACCTGTGGTGTCCTCCAGCATCGCGCGGTAGCCTGGGCGGACCAGGCTGTCGGAGTAGCCGATCGAGTCCGTTACTGTCGGGCTGATGCGCGAGCTGTCCTGGGTCTGCTGCGCGCTCACCGAGGCCGCCGGGGCTCCCATCAATGCCATCCCCAGCACTAGTCCCAAGACCCCGGTCGCTTTGCAGGTGCTCTTCATTATCCCTCCATGGAAATCCGTAATCGGTTCGGACGGTATTCCATCCGGTCCTATCCGCTGCCGAGGCAGTCTGGAACCAGGGGTCGGACTATCGCCGTGAGTTGGCTCACCTGCTGCTGCCCTCGCGTCCCTCCGAGTGCCCGGTGTAGCTTGTGGAAGGATTGCCGCCCAACCCTAGTTAGCGAGACCCGTTTATGGACATCGATTTCGTTGCCCGCGAACAGGACCGGCTTCTCCGGGAGCTTACCGAATTTCTTTCCATCCCCAGCGTGAGCGCGCTGCCTGAGCATGCCGCGGACTGTCGCCGGGCGGCGGAGTGGCTGGGAGATGAGCTGCACCGATTAGGCTGCCCCGTGGTACACCTCATCGAAGGATCCGGTCACCCCGTCGTCTGGGCGGAGGGTCCCGAGGTGCCGGGTCGGCCTACACTTTTGATTTACGGGCACTACGACGTGCAGCCGCCCGATCCGCTCGAGGAATGGTCTAGTCCCCCCTTCGATCCCACCATTCGCGATGACCGGCTTTATGCCCGCGGTGCCGCGGACGACAAGGGCCAGGTCTTCTGTCTGCTCAAGGCATATGAGGCAACGCTGGATGCCGATCGTCGGCCTCCGCTCAACGTCCACTTCATCTTCGAGGGTGAGGAAGAGAGCGGTGGGCGCATGATCTACGAATTGCTTCGGGCGGAGCCCGAGCGCACCCGCGCCGATGCGGTGCTGGTCTGTGACACCTCGTACTACGCTCCCGGGTGGCCCTCGGTCCATACCGCGTTGCGGGGCATCTGTTACGCCGAGATTTCGGTGCGTACCCTGCAGCGCGACCTCCACTCCGGCGCCTACGGCGGCGTGGCGCCCAACGCGCTCGAGACCCTGGTTCGGATCCTGAGCCGGCTGAAGGACGAGGACGGAGAGATCCGCATCCCCAAGCTCTACAAGTCAGTCGAGCCGCCTACCAAGCAGGAGCTCAAGGCCTGGAAGAAGCTGCCCTTCGAGAAGGATCGATATCTCGAGCACGAAGTCACCGCTCGGACGCTCACTGGGCTCAAGGACTACTCGATATTCGAGCGGGTCTGGGCCTTGCCTACCTTCGAGATCCACGGGATTCGCGGGGGATTTGTGGGCGATGGAGCCAAGACAGTGATTCCGGCCCAGGCGACTGCCAAGGTAAGTCTGCGGCTGGTACCGGGGCAGCGGCTGGAGAAGGTGAGCCGGCAGCTCCAGCGAGCGGTGGCGGCGCTGGCGCCCAAGTACGCGGACGTCGAGGTGAAGCTGCTCCACGGAAGCGACCCGGTACTGGTCAACGTCGACCACCCTGCGTTCGACGTGCTCGATCTGGCTTTCGAGACGGTGATCGGACGAAAGACGGTAAGGGTGCGGGCCGGTGGCTCCATTCCAATCGTTCCCGAGTTGGGACTCTCTGGCGCGCCGGTGCTCCTCACCGGAATTGGGTTGCCCGATGACGGGCTGCACTCACCCAACGAGAAGCTCGACTTGCCCCAGCTCTGGAGTGGCATCGAGGTCTTCGCGAGGTTCTTCGAATTGTTTGGTGAAAGGGGTGGGGCGAGGCAGGAAGCCGAACCATCTCTGGAGGAACCGGCCGAGGCCGTGTGACAATCAGGGCGCCGCTGCTATAGCTCCTCGTCCGGTGTCGCCCGCTTGCTTTGCCCTGAGTATCGCGCCTCGGTCCGCGCGTGCAGCTCGTCGATCCCGATGAGCGCGCGGGCCGAGGCGATAATCCCCGCTACCACATCATCCGCCCAATAGGGATCCGGCCGCTCATCCCCTGGCAGCCTCGCAGCGCAGGTCTCCAGATAGCGGATGGCTGTCGTGATCCACTCGTTCTGGGCCGACACGGCCGTCGCCCATGATCCGGTCGACCGAAGCTCCAGCTCCTCGAGCGCCTTCAGATGCTCCTCCAGACCCTCCGTGACCGGGCGGGAGCGCAGGCGATCGGCCACCATCGAGAGTACCCCGCGTCGCTCGGTCTCCTGCGGTTCGGGAAGGGGGGCTAGATAGTGCCGCTGGTCGGCGACCATCTCTGCCAGTCGGATACACACGGCCCGGATGGCGGGCATGAGGGCCCGAGGTGCCTCTTTCGACCAGCTATCCGCTGCCCGGAGGATCTCCTTGATGCGCTGGTCCGCCTGAGCCTCAGGGGTCGGACGGCGAGGGGATTCAGCCATGCTAGACAGGAAAATCGGGTTGAGCGGGAAAAACAAGCGCTCAACCCGACCCTGAGCGCAGCGAAGGGACCGAAGTTCAGGCCAATCCGGTCCTGAGCGCGGCGAAGGGACCGAAGTTCAGGCCAATCAGGTCCTGAGCGCAGCGAAGGGGTCGAAGCTCCGGTCCTACTTGCGCGGCCCGCGCCGCATGCGTGCCGGGTCCGGCCGCCCATAGCGCTCTTGCTGCCACGGATCTCCTCGCATGTGGTAGCCGTTCTGTTCCCAGAACCCGGGCATGTCTTCTTCCAGGAGCTCGAAGCCGCGAACCCACTTGGCACTCTTCCAGAAGTACAGATGAGGAACCAGGAGACGCACCGGTCCGCCGTGTTCGACGGGAAGTGGCTCTCCGTTGTAGCTGAAGGCGAGTAGGTTGGCGGGCCGGTCGAGATCCTCGAGGGGCAGATTGGTAGTGAAGCCTTGCTCGGCGTGGATCAGGGCGAAGTGCGCCTCCGGGCGGACACCCGCCCGCTGGAGCAGCGAATGCACCGACACCCCTTCGAAGACGTTATCGTACCTGCTCCATCGGGTTACGCAGTGAATGTCACAAGCGGTTTCCTGCCGGGGCAGGCTGCGCAGCTCATCCCAGGTCAGCTCGAAGGGGCGGTGTACGGCGCCGTTCAACCGGAATCGCCACGTCGCCAGATCCACCGTCGGGACGACGCCATAGTGGAGCACCGGCCATTTGAGGGTCTGGATCTGTCCCGGCGGGAGCCGGGTCGGGCCCTCGGTGCGCGCGTCCACTCGTGCGCTCATTTGATACCCGAGCTTCCTTGCAAGGTGAGCATCATGGTCATGGCAAGCTGCGCAGCGTGTCCTTCGTGTGCGTCGTGCCTTCCTGGTGAACGGCCATCGGAATGCGGCCTTCTCGGGAACCTGAGCTAGCTATTTCTGCCAGCCGTATCGAGTGAGCTGGCCCCAACCCTCACCTCACCGTACCCGAACACCTGAGCGAATGCGGTCAGCACCTCTCTCCGAGCCTCTTCCCACAAGGCCGCCGAATCGGTTCGCGACAGCTCGCGGGCAACGCTGGTCATCACCACGTCGGGGATGCCACACGGCACAATGAGATCGAACGCGCTGAGGTTGGTGCTCACGTTCAGGGCAAACCCGTGGAATGTGACCCACTGCTTCACGTGAATGCCAATGCTCGCGATCTTCCGTCCCCTGATCCAGACGCCGGTGAGGCCCGCGCGACGCTCGGCCTCTACGCCCAGACACCCGAGGGCACGTATCAGTCCGGCCTCCAGTTGGCGCAGATACCAATGGAGATCCTCCCGGTGCTGGCGCAGGTCGAGGACGGGATACCCCACCAGCTGCCCGGGGCCATGATAGGTGACATCGCCACCGCGCTCCACCTCATGGACCTCGACGCCCCGGCGCCGGAGATCGGCGATCGGAATGGGGAGGCTGCTGGCTCGCGTGCCCCGTCCCAACGTGATGACCGGCTCGTGCTCGACCAGCAGCAGCAGATCATCGGCCAGATCACCGGCAATCCGTCGGCGGCAGAGGTCGCGTTGCCGCTCGAGGGTCTCCTTGTAGGAGCGTCGGCCCAGGTCCCAGACCAGCAGTCGCGTGCTCATCGGGGCCTTCGCCCGAGAACGACCAGGCCAACGAGGGACACCGCGGCCAGGCCGAGCAGGCCCCTTGGCCCAAGAAAGTGGTGCAAAGGGGCTGCGAGGATGGCTACTACGAAGGTGCCGAAGCCGCACACCATGGAGAGCCCGCCGCGGCGATAATACGAGCCGATCGGCGCGAGTCGAACCCAGGCCGCCAGAGCGCTGGCCGCCATGGCCGCCATCGTTCCCCCGAGCAGGAGAGCTGGAGCCACGCCCTGATCGACCACACCGCTGGAAGCTTCCCGGGCCACTAGCAGCTGCACGGTGAAGAGCACCAGGGCCACGATGGCACTGCCGAGCAGGAGGGCGAAGCTCATGCCCCGAATGGCTGGCCCGACCAGGTCTCTGGTGCCGTCAAGCGGCTCCCCGCCGAAGTTGGTCGTCACGCTCAGATGTGCACCACCCGGCCCATCGAGTCGAGGGCGGCTTCGGCGATTGCTTCGGACAGGGTGGGATGCGCGTGAATGGCCAGATCCACTTCCTCCACGGTGTACTCGTTCTCCCTTGCCACCGTGAGCTCGTGGATGAGCTCCGAGGCATGGCTGCCCACGATGTGGGCCCCGAGAATCTCACCGTACTTCTTGTCCCGAATGATCTTGACGAACCCCTCGGTCTCGTTGGCCGTACGGGCCCGGCCATTGGCGCTGAAGGGGAAGCGACCCACCTGATAGTCTAGCTTGCGCTCTTTGACCTGATCCTCGGTGAGTCCGATGCTGGCGACCTCGGGATGACAATAGGTCACGCTGGGAACGTTGTCGTACTTGATGGGCTGGGGGTGATGTCCCGCGATGACCTCCGCGGCGTGCACGCCTTCGCGAGACCCCTTATGGGCCAGCATCGGCGGCCCGGCGACGTCCCCGATGCAGTAGACTCCCCGCGCACTGGTCTCCAGGGTAGCCGGGTTCACCTTGATGAACCCCCGGTCGGTCACTTGGACGCCGGCCTGCTCCAGGCCGATACCATCGGTGTTGACCGCCCGTCCCGCCGCCATCAGCACCTTCTCCACTTCGATGCTTTCTGACTTGCCGCCGACGGCGAGCTCCAGCGATACCTTGTCGTTCGCCACTGTCGCCTTCTTGATCGTGGTTCCGGCGTGCACCGCGATCCCTCGCTTCTTGTAGCTCTTGCTGAGCGCGTCGGACGACTCCGGATCCTCGAATGGGAGGATTCGGGGGAGCACCTCGATCAAGGTGACCTTGGTCCCGAAGGCGTGGAAGATATCGGCGAACTCGCAACCGACCGCGCCGGCCCCCACCACCGCGAGGGTCTTCGGCGCCTGTTCCAGGAAGAGGGCTTCATCCGAGCTGATCACCGTGGTCTTGTTGAGCTCGAGTCCGATCTGGGGAATCCCCTTGACTCGAGAACCGGTCGCGATGATGATCCCTTTCGCTGCCTGGTACTCCTCGTTCCCCACCCTGACCGTGCGATTCTTCCCTAGGGTGCCGCTCCCCTTGATGACGCCGATCTTGTGCTTCTTCATCAGGAACTCGACGCCTTTCGAGTTCTGCTCCGAGACCTTGCGGGAGCGACGCATGGCAGTGCCGAAGTCGGTCTTTACACCCGCCACTTCGATGCCGAGCTCTTTGGCGTCGTGGGCCACCAGGTTGGCGACGTACGCACTGTGCAGCAGGGCCTTGGTCGGAATGCAGCCGATGTTGACGCAGACCCCGCCTAATTTGTCTCGCTCCACGACCGCGGTGCCGAGGCC
>JBIOUY010000104.1:0-7105 GCA_044867445.1 Gemmatimonadales bacterium | reverse complement strand
AGCTTTGCCGTCGCCAGCTCTCGAGCGTACTTGGTGTCGCGGAGTGGCTGGGTCATGTCAATCCACCTCCATGCAACCTTCGCTGACCAGGACGCAGGTTCCGCCGATCCGGGTAGCCAGCACCTCGCCATCCCGCTTATCCGCGGAGGCCTCGAGCAGGCTAGGTCGCCCCATCTCCACTCCCTGCGCGATCCGCCAGTGGAAGCTGCCATCGCGCGCCGGATCATGGTGACTGAGCAGGCCGGCCAGGGCGCAGTTTGCGCTGCCGGTGGCGGGGTCCTCAGGCACGCCATCCAGAGGGGCGAACATTCGGGCGCGAAGGTCGAACTCATCGGCGCTGTGGATGTACAGATGGATGTCTGGCGTCACACCCTGGGCCATCAAGGCATCGACCGCGTCCATGCTGGGCCGGGCTCGCTCGAGGGCGGCTCGGTCCCTCAACTGTGCCACCACGAAAGGGAGGCCCACCGAGACGACCCTCGGCGGGTGGGTCGTGGTTACGATCTCGTCCGGCGAGAGCGAAACCGCAGCGGCCAGAGAGGAAATGGAAATGCTCTGGCCCAGGGATAGCCGCTCCGGGGCGGACAGCTCACACCAAAGACCCTGCCCTTCTGGTCTACTGATCGAGACGACAACCGGGCCGGCCTTCTCGTCGAATGTGACCTGGGTCCCGGAGCCCATGTCTCCCAGCTCGCCCACGCTCGCCAGCACGAAGGCCGTGCCCACGTTGGGGTGGCCGGCGAAGGGTACCTCCTTGGTGGGGGTGAAGATTCGGACCCGGCGCGCGTACGGCGGATCCGCGGGAAATACGAAGGCAGTCTCGGAGAAATTGAACTCCCGAGCGATTTGCTGCATCTGTCGATCCGACAGGCCCTCGGCACCAGGCAGGACAGCCAGCTGATTGCCGCCGAAGCGCCGGTCGGTAAACACGTCACAGGTGTAATAGCGGTAAGGCATCATGATGAGCCGGCTAGGGGCGTAATGCGGTGGCGAACCGCATCTCGTTGGTCGCCACGAAGCCCAGCCGCTGGTAGAGACGGCGACCATCGGCAGATGCATGTAGCACCAGCCGATCGAGACGCTCCTTTCGAGCCCAGGCGAGAACGTGGCGCATCAGCTGCTCGGCAAGGCCATGGCGCCGCCAGGCAGGTTCGGTGTACACGTTCAGCACGATGGCGTGCCTGCCCTCCGCGATGGTCACCTCACCCTCCGGCGTGCGGGCAGGATGAGGCAGCACCTGCCGAAGCTGCACGCCGGCCCCTCCAGCCACCTTATCGGGCTGATCTGCGGGACTTCCCAGCCAGCCAATGTACTCGCCCCGCTGCAGCAGGCTCACCAGACGGGCTTCCGCCCGGGCACGCAGTACCTCGAATGCGGGGCCGGTCAGCTCTCCCATGTCCTGAAACATGCGCGCGCGATGCAAGGCGATGACCGAAGCATCGGCCGGCGTGGCGAGGCGGATGCAGAAGTCTTTCCCCATGGCTCGGTTATCGGGTGGAGGCAGGGACAGCGGCGACGGCATCGACTTCCAGCAAGACGTCGTCTCGAAACAAGCGGCTCACTTCGACCAGGGTGCTCGCGGGTGGCGCCTTGATGTTGACGTGGCGGTCGCGGACGGCGCGCAGCTCGTTGAGATGGGACACGTCTCTGACGTAGTAGTCGAGCTTGACAACATCGGCAAAGGTGGCCCCGGCATCGGCCAGCGCGAGGCCGAGGTTGCGGAAGACCTGCTCGGCCTGCTCTCGGACATCTCCCCTCCCCACCAGGTTGCCATCCTTGTCGAGCGGAACCTGACCGGAGAGGTAAAGCAGGCGCGCGCCGGCGGGCACTTCCACCACGTGGGTGTAGCCCCGTGGCGCCGGCAAGCTGGCTGGGTTGATGAACCGTGGGCTCGCCTGACTCGCCGCAGGCCTGGTTGCACCGATGAGCAGCGCGAGCAGCGTCACGTAACAGAAAAGCTTCACCAGTCCTCCTTCCCCAGCGCCGGCACTATCGCTGTCCGAACGCTCCATTGATTTCGGCGAAGGGCACGGCCCGCCCAAGACGGGTGAAGGTGCCCTGTTCAGCGATCTCTTTGGCTGCTTCGAGAAAGCCGGTCCAGGCCGCTCGCGCCAGTGCGCCCCCGGTGCTGATGCGCCGGACGCCCGCTCGAGCGAGCTCGGCGACGGTAGAAAAGTCGCTACCCACCAGCACGTTCACCGGCTTCGGGGCAACGGCGGCGACCACCGCGGCGATCTCCTGCTGGGTGCGGATGCCGGGGGCGTAGAGGCAGTCCGCTCCCGCCTCAGCATAGGCGGTGAGCCGGCGGATCGTCTCCTTGAGATCGGGTCGTCCCACGATGAAGCCCTCGGAGCGGCCGGTGAGCACAATGTCCGCTCCGCTGTCGTCGAGAGCGGCGCGGGCCGCCCGGATGCGCTCCACGGACAGACCAAAGTCGAAGAGCGGGTGCGACGCGTCTCCGGTCGAATCTTCAATCGAGAGTCCGGCGATTCCGGTAGTCGCCGCGGCAGCGACGTTGTGCCCGACCTGGTCAGGTTCAGTGGCGAAGCCACCCTCGAAATCGGCATTGACCGGTACCTCGACAGCTTCGGCGACCGAGCGCAGATGGACCAAGGCCTCTTCCAACGACACGCGATTGTCGCTCCGGCCCAGCGACCAGGCGAATCCCGAGCTGGTGGTCGCGAGCGCCTGAAACCCCAGCCCGGCAAGCAGGCGAGCACTGCCGATGTCCCATGGATTGGGGATCACAAAGCAGCCGGACTGATGCAGCTGGCGGAAGACTCGGCAACGATCCGCGGTCCGGCTCCAGAGCCCCGCCAGCGCTCCGGCACAGGCGCTGAGCAACTCGCGATCGCGCTCGGTGAATGGGTTTACCCGGTCACTCTCGACGTCGATCGTGCCCAGTACCGCGCCATCACTCCCTGCGCACACCGGCATGATCATCTCCGCGCGAGTTGACTCCAAGGTCCTGAGATACCGGGCATCGCGGGACACATCTTGCACGATGACCGGCTGTCCCGAAGCCACCGCCGCGCCATTCAGCCCTTGGGTCACCGGAAAGTTCGGATAGGTCGGCGCCGCAGGTCCGTCCCAGCCCACCACGCCGATCTGCTCGGAGCCCACATCATAGAGCCCCACCCAGCGATACCCACCGGCGGTCCGGATCGTGGCAGCGGCTCGTCTGGCTTTCTCAGCACGTGAAGCGCGGCTAGCGAGGATTTCCAGTAGCGAATTCAGCAGGTCAGACACGGCCCTTTCTCCCGTTGTCGCTCTTGCATCAATATGGATAGCGCATCCGAGCAGTCGAATGCCTTAGGATTGAGAACTCGCCTGGCCCACCTCGCCGGCTCGCTCTTCTGTCGCACGGTCGAGCAGCTCGCGCAGCGCGACCAGCACGGGATGACCTGCGGTATATTGTCGCCCATAGCTCAGGTTGAAGCGGTAGTCAAAGTCCGCCGGGTTTTGGCCTTGGGTGTGTTGCAGGATGGTCTCGAGCTTGTCGAGGCCCTTTGCCAGCCGGGCTTCGGGTGAGCGCGCCGCTTCGTACTCGTCCCAGAGACTGGTGAATTCCTGCCGGAGGCGCGGCGGCAGCGGAGCGAGCACCTCGAGCAGATCCTCCCGTTCGGCGGCTGCTTTGGCGCCGCTCACTACCTGCTCGGGTGCCGGGATGTCTCCATGCAGGGCTTCACCCAGGTCGTGGATGATGCAGATTTTCAATAGCCGGGCGAGGTCGACCCCGGGAAAGTGATCGGCGAGGGTGACCGCCATGAGGCAGAGCCGCCAGGTGTGGGCTGCCACACTCTCCCGCTCGCCCTCCGTGGTCCAGCCGCTCCGGGTAACGCTCTTGAGCCGCTCGGCCATCCGGAGAAATGCCAGAATGCCGTCGAATTCTTCGGCGGACGCCATTGGACTCCGTTCCCTTCTCTTTCGCTTGTTGCAGCAGCAGGCGACCAGCGTCGCCCAGCCTGTCATACCGCACCGCCATTACTCGAAGCGCGCGCAGGTTGGGGTCCGCTCCCTCAGGACCGCTTCCTGCTGAAACCGGCCCTTGTACTCTGCCGCGATCTCCGCGACCGACCGCCGGGCCGGCTCGTCGCCGGCGTGCAGCAGGGTCACGATTTCCGAACGCTCCTGCTCCACCACGCCGCTTTGACCTTTCCACTGGCCGGTAGCCTCGACCACCGTCAAGCCGGCCGGGAAGCGAGGAGTGACCACCTCGTTGAGGAATCCTTGCCACTCAGTGTCGCTGACGGATCCACCACCTGGCCGGTTTCGCCCGAAGTATACGATGTCCCGGACCAGGGCTGTGTCCCCCCGGGCGCACGCGGCCACGGGGGCGGGTCCGGGCGAAGGTTGGGCGGTACACGCGCTGGCAAGAGCCAGAGCGATTCCGAGCACGGTGGCCCCTCGACATGAACCTGGTCTCGCGGGTGTGTGGCTCAAGGTTGGTTCTCCTATCGCTGCTCGGTTTCCGGGGCTGGGACAAAATCCACTCGAACCTGATACCCTGACGGGGCGAAGAGCGCGGACAACACCTGTCTCGCGCCGGCTTCAGCGTGTCGCCGGACACCGAGCTCATCGGCCGCTGTTCTCAATCGCGCCCGGGCCAGCTGGTAGATGGTATCCCGATCGGCCGGGTGAAACGGGTTCCAGAGCCCCCGACTCTCATCGTAGGTCTTGAGTTCCACGACATCGATGCCGACCAGCGTCGCTGAGGGAAGCGTGAGATCGATGACTTTGCCTAGCTCATCGAGCCGCGCGCGGCTGTGGTCCTTCAGGTCGAACCCCACCAGGGCCTTTCCGGTGACGACGACGAGAGAGCGCTTAGTAGACCCCAGGCGGGTGTTTTCGTAGGTGACGACGTCGCGGAGCGCGACCTCCGTGGTCACCAGGTGGGCAACCGACTGAAGGCGCTCCAGGATGGTCGCCTCATTGATTCGGGTGCTCCCGGCAGCGGAGAGCCCGCCCCGAAGCGGCCGATGGAGGACCACAAGCGTGAGCCCCGCACCGAGGCAGGCGGCCAGCAGCAGGGCCAGAAGGTGGCGAAGGCTCACGTGAGCCGGCTCAGGAAGCGCCCTGCGGTGCGCGCCCCATCTGGAGCAGCATGCCTCGATCCTGCTCCAGCCGGCTCTGCAGCAGCTCCAGCAGTTCCTCCTCGACCCTCACGAACCGATCGAATGCCTCGGCGGGCTCCGGCCCGGACATCGCCTGAGGATTGTGCCTTCCCATCGGGAGATCCCGATAACCCGCCATTTCAATTGCCAACGCCTGGAGTTGGCCGGCCGCTGCCCGGTGTTCCCGGGCGAGCTTCAGATACGCTTCGTGCTCCGTTCTGGCGTTGCTATCGCCCAAATCGAGCGCCTTCATGTGGACTTCGAGGACCTGCGCCACTGCGGCGGTCAGCTCCCCCAGTTTTGCCGGGAGCCTGGAGTGGGCCGCGAGCCCCTTGCCACAAGTCGGTTGATCTTTCATCTCTCTCTCCTTCACGCGCAATTCCATTCATTAGCTCTTGGGCTCCGATGGCCCGCTCCTCGCACACCCCTCGCTAGCATCAAATGACGTTGGAGTGCAAGCGCGTGACCGGAAGGAAATGACTAGGGGATCGCTAGCGGGGCGCAAAGCAGGCTGAAGTGGCTTGGAGGACCCGCGCCTTCTTGCCGGACCCCACGAAGCGGAGCCAGATCGGATGCTTGCTGCACACTTCCGATGGGATGGCGAGGAGCACATCCGCGGTGTCGCCCCGGCGTCCCCCCGTCCATGCCTCCGCATCGCGCGCCCAAGCCGCGAGGGACTCGGGCTGGGCGCGAGCCGCGGCGAGCGCCCACAGAACCGGAGCAGTAGCACCCGATTGCCGAGCCAGCGCCAGCGAGTCCTGTCGCACCGCGGCCTGAAGATAGCGTTGGGCCGGCTCGGTGTAGGCCCGCCAGGGCGACGATACCGAATAGGGCTCGAAAATTCTGAGCGCCGCGACGAAGAGCACCGCAGCTACCAACGTCAGGTAGAGCGGCATCCTCCCGTTCACCGGAGGCCTCGCACGATCTCCCCTTCACTCGTCATCTGCGGATGCGATCCGTCTGCCGCCATCAACAGCCTTGCCACCCGATTGTACCGAGCCACGAATGCCTTGCGACGGTCCCACACCAGAAAGCAGGCCCGGTGCATCGGCGCGTCGGCAAAGCGCCAGAACGGATCGGTTTCATCGGCGAGGAAGTCCGGGGTGACGAACGCGTCGTCGCCGGGCCGAATGACCTCGCCACAGAGGACGCAGTGGGCGCGGCCGGATGTGATCCGCTCAGACGTGGTCAGCCACCGCGGTCACCCCGGCTTCGCGAGCACAGTGGGCACAACAGAAGAAGGTGCCCTGTGCCTCGATCCCGTGACCTACGATCTTACACCGGCAGTGATCACACACCGGGGCCAGCTTGTGTATGGCGCACTCAAAGCTATCGAAGGTATGGGACTGACCGGCCGCGATCACCTGAAAGGAGAGGTAGTAATCGTTGCCGCAGACTTCACAGCGAGCCATGGGATCCTCCTCGGCAGTGGGCAGCGCGGCGCTGCCCTCCAAAGAAGAGTGGCCCGATGTCCCGGCGTTTGCCAGCCTCCCCAACTCAGGGCAGCGAGCGACTCTGCTCCCGCAGCACCGCCAGACTCTTGGACCCCAGCGTGACCAGGGCCTGGAACATGCCCTTGACGCCGATTTTGGCCCCGCTTCGGGGCGGACCACCCTTTTCGCTCACCACCGTGATCGTGCCGGTCTCGTCTTTCACTTGGTATGCACCGACTCCGAGCCCCCCCGCCGACTCCTTCACCTCTCCCTCGATGCGCACGGTCTTGCCATCGTAGCGCGCGGGATCGTCAAGCAGCTGGCCGATCGGGGTGACGGAGGCGCATCCGGCGAGGATCCACAGCGCGGCGGGCAACAGCCCACGCGAGGCCAGCCGTCGGGAGGTAGAGAGGGTACGGGACATGATCACCTGCTCCGGATCGGAGACTCGTCAGTCAACGGACAGAACGAGTCGAATCTAGTTCAGGACATGCCGGAGCGACCAGCAGCGACGGTATCGCGTGCCAGGGCGACCGGTGCCGCGGCCAGATCGGTGAG
>JBIOUY010000103.1:0-6298 GCA_044867445.1 Gemmatimonadales bacterium | reverse complement strand
TTGAGCTCTCCAATGACAGTGCGGTACCAGCGGGCTGGATCTGGAGCACCCGATGACGCCCGCGCTTGAGGCGCTCGCACGGCTCCGCGCGGGCAACCGCCGGTTTGTCGAGAACCAGTCGGCAGCGTCGGCAGCCTTGGACCCCTCGCGTCGGCTCGCGCTTCTCGCGGGGCAGGAGCCCTTCGCCATCGTCCTCGGGTGCTCGGACTCTCGGGTGCCGGCGGAGCTGGTTTTCGACCAGGGACTGGGAGACCTCTTTGTCATCCGCGTCGCCGGGAACATCGTGGCGCCGTCACAGGTTGGCAGCGTGGAGTTCGCGGCTTCGCGATTCGGTACTCGGCTCGTCGTGGTCATGGGCCACTCCCGGTGTGGCGTGGTCACGGCGACACTGGAGGAGGTGCTGGGGCGTGGAAACACCGAGTCGCGCAACCTGCGCTCCATCGTGGAGCGGGTCCGCCCTTCAATAGAGACCATGCTTTCCGGCCGGGATCGGGCAGACTTTGACGCGCTAATGCGCGATGCGGTACGTGCCAATGTCCGGGCTTCCGCGGATCACTTGCGTCACGGGTCCGAGCTCCTCGAGGAGTTGATCAGGAAGGAAGGTCTGCTCGTCGTCGGGGCAGAGTATTCCTTGGAATCGGGAGCCGTCACCTTCTTTGATGGTGTGCCGAAACATGCCCAGACTGATTGAGCAGGCAACCCTGATCCAGGCCGCCGGCAATCAGCCCAAGCGGATTGAGGAGTACGCCGGCCGGGTGAACTCCGGCCACACCGAGGTAAGTGTGGCCCGCATGGTCTCGCCTCACGGGTCGCAGGAGCCGGGCCAGCGCCCCGACTTCGAGGAGATCACCGTCGTGCTTCGGGGCGCGCTGCGGGTGGAGTATGAGGGCGGGGAGCTGGAGGTCCGCTCCGGCCAGGCTGTCGTGACTGCCCCCGGCGAATGGGTGCGCTACAGTACGCCGGGCCCCGAGGGCGCCGAGTACATCGCGGTCTGCTTGCCCGCATTCTCGGTGGGCATGGTGCATCGGGACGGGTAGTCACCTATGCTCTTCTGCAAAGCCGCGCTGGGGTTGCTAACTCTTCCGCTCATCGCTTGCGGCGATGAAGCACGGGTCACTGCCTCGGCCACGCTGCAAGCGCCTGTCTCCCCATGCAGGTCCGGGCAGCGTAGCTTGGCCGCACGGGCGACAACTGGATTCAGCACCCCAGGTTTCCGTATTGCCGGCCGCAGCACGCTTGCCCCCGACGGCGAGAACCTGTTTATCGCTGATACTGACCACGGTGCGGCGCCCGCAAGCGTTGGAGATGGGCCTGATCCACCATGATCCTGCAGCGCGCGTATTCGCGTATTAAGGCTACGCCGGAGATCGCGGCGGTGCGGATCGAGTATACGTCTCACCTCTCACCTGTTACCTGTCACCCTTTCAGCTCGCCCGTCCAGCAGCGACTGCACCTGGTGGACCAGCTCGTCCGGCCCGAACGGCTTCTGGAGAAACGGCTGATCGGCGTCCATCAGGCCCCGGCGAATCACGTCTGCGCCGGTGAAGCCCGACATGTAGAGCACCGGCACATTTGGATAGCGCTCGCGCAGTCGCTCGGCCAGGGTCCGGCCGTCAACCCCGGCCATCGCCAGGTCGGTGACCACGATCACCGGTCCGGCCTCGTACGGACGCAGCAGCTCGAGCGCCTCGGCGCCGCTGCCGGCACTGAGGACCGTGTACCCAACCTCGCTGAGCGCCCTGGTCGCGTAGTCCCGCACCGCCGGCTCGTCGTCGACCAGCAGCACTACGCCCTCGCGCGGCCCGGCCGCGCGGGTCGCGGTCGCCGGCGTGCCAACGGTCGCATCGGCTGCGGTCACCGGCAGGTAAATCATGAATGAGGTGCCGTGGCCCGGCTCGCTGTAGGCCCAGATATACCCATTGCTCTGCTTGACGATGCCGTACACGGTCGCGAGACCTAGGCCCGTGCCCTGGCCGATCGGCTTGGTGGTGAAGAAGGGCTCGAAAACCCGGCTCAGCGTCTCCCGGTCCATTCCGGGCCCGGTATCGCTCACGATGAGCTGGGTGTAAGGCCCCGCTCGCATACTGACCTCCGGATGCTGCGCGAAGTCCGCCTCGGTGAGCAGGACCGCGCGAGTCTCGATACTCACTCGCCCGCCTTCCTCCATCGCGTCTCGGGCGTTCAGGACCAAATTGATCAGCACCTGCTCCAGCTGGCCCGGATCGGCCTCGACCCGCCCGAGCGAGGTCACCAGGTGCACCAGGAGCGTGCGCTCCGGACCGAGCAGGCGCCGCAGCGCCGGCTGGATGCCGGCGACCACGGTGTTGAGATCGAGCACTTGGGGGCGCAACAGTTGACGGCGGCTATAGGCGAGGAGCTGCGCGCTGACGTTCGCTGCCCGGTCCGCCGCTTGCTGGATCTGGGCGAGATCCTCCCGCGCGCCCTCGGGCAGGTCCGTCCGCCGCAGCAGAAACTCCGCCGCGCCCAGCACTACGGTCATCTGATTGTTGGTCTCGTGCGCCACTCCGCCGGCGAGGCGCCCCAGAGACTCGAGCCGCTGCGCCTGCCCCAGCCGCTGGCTGGCCTCGCGCATGTCGGTGATGTCGAGAGCGGCGCCGATGTAGCCCTCGAACGACCCGTCGTTCGCATAGCGGGGGATGCTGTCGTTGCGGACCCAGCGATACTGCCCGTCGGTGCGTCGCAGGCGGTACTCCATAGAGAACGGTACCCGAGCGTCGAAGGAGTTTTGATAAGACGCGACGCAGCGCGCGAGATCGTCGGGATGCACTCCGGTAGTCCACCCGTCGCCCACCTCCTGCTCCATGGTGCGCCCGGTGAAGGCGAGCCAGGCCCGGCTGAACCAGGTGCACTGCTTGGCGGTGTCGGCCATCCAGATCATCACCGGGGCTGTATCCGCCACCCGGCGGAACCGGCTCTCGCTTTCGGTGAGTGCGCGCTCGGCCCGCTTGCGCTCGCTGATATCGCGCGCCACCACGTGGATGCCGGGCAGGCCTTGCCAGACGACCGGACCTGCCAAGGTCTCGACATCGACAGTCGAGCCGTCGAACCGCTTCCAGTAATAGTCGAACAGCGGGGTCGTCTGGGCCTCGTCCAGCACGATCCGGATCCGCTGGCGGATCGCCTCGTGGTATTGGGCTCCGACGAACTCGAAGGGGCTGAGGCCGATCAGGTCCTGGGCGTGAGCTACTCCGAGGATTCGCGCGGCGGCGGCGTTGGCGTACACCACCCGTTCGCCTGCGACCACCAGAATGGCGTCGGGGCTCAGCTCGGCAAGAGACCGGTAGCGTTCCTCGCTGCTCCGCGCCTCCGCCTCGCTCTGTTCGGCCCGTTCTCGCTGTTCGTCCGCCCGGAGCCGCTCCTCCTCGGCGCGGGCGGCTTCCTCTTCCGCGCGGACCGTCTGCTCCTCGGCTTGCAGTGCGGCCTGCTCCGCGTACTGCTGGGCCTTCACCGCGACCTCGTGCTGCTGCCGAAGCTCGGCAGTGCGCTCGGTCACGCGCTGCTCCAGCATGGCGCGCTCGCTCTCGAGGGCCAGCTGGCGGTCGCGCCGCTCCGCCAGGACCCGCGCGGTAGCGTATAGCATCGTGCCGACCAGGAGCAGGCCCACCACCGTGAGCGCCTCGACCGCGGTGTAGTTTCCGCGGGCGGTGATCTGCCACAGGGCGGTGGTCCGCTCCAGCTCCTCCCGTTGGCGCCGCTCCACAGCGCCCACGAGGGCACGCAGGCTGTCCATCAGCACCTTGCCGGAGCTACCGCGAACCATGGCGTCCGCCGCTCTGGCACTCTGCTGGCGATACAGCTCGATCGTACGCTCCATCTCGCGCCGCTTGGCGTCAACCAGGTGCTGCATCTGGAGCAGTTCCTCGAGCTTCAGGGCCGAGGAGTCCGCCCGGGCCCCCATTCGGCCGAGCGCGGTGAGGTGCTCCCCTACCTCCGCGATGCCGGACTGGAACGGGTCGAGGTAGCTGGTATCGCCGGTGATCAGATAGCCCCGCTGGCCGGTCTCGGCATCCCGCATGGCCGACAGGGTGCGCTCCAGCTCGAGCAGCTGCGCGTTGGCCTCGAGCGCCTGTCGGCTGGTGGCCTCGAACCGTCGGGCCTCGCGCAGGGACACGGCGATGGCCAGGACGAGCAGGGCCAGAATGATGAGGAAGGCCGCGGCGAGCACGTTCCGGATAGGGATGCTGACGCCCTTGCTTCGGTACCGCATGGTGATAGACATATGGACATACGTTAGCACCAAGCCGTGGGAGGCACTATGGCGGGTCGTCGGGGCGAACCGGTGACGCCCTCATGAGGCTGGCAGTGTGGACCTCAGGCGCTCTCGCCTTCGGCTGGCTGGCGACCGTTGCGTCAGGCGCAGTATTCCCCGGCGGCCACCCGCCGATGTGGTACTTTGTTGGAGCCTGCGTGGTCCTGGCCTCGTTCGTCGTCGCGCCCATCGGGGCGGGTGCCGCGTTGACCGAGCTGTGGCGAGCGAGGCGTCAGGCCATCAGAACGCCACCAATAGTGTTGGCTGCGCTGGGATTCAACCTCCTGTTTCTCGCGGTGGCCGCCGGCTTGTGGTTCTGGTTCCAGTGGGCGGCGACACGTCGGTGAGCCCATTCCGCTGGCTGATCCTGGCCGTGCTCCTCAGCGCGCTCGCGGTGTCAGGGTACCACCGAGCTCACGCCCGTCGGCACAGTGAAACGATTGGACGCGGACGCGAAGGGCCACTGCTTCAGACCCTCCGGGCCGTGATGGCTCTGGCTCTATTCGGTGGAGTCCTCCTCTATGTCGTAAGGCCCGAATGGATGAGGTGGGCATCTGTCGATGTGCCGATCGGCGTGCGCTGGCTGGGGGCACTGCTCGGCTTCCTCACTGTGCTCCTGGTTCATTGGGTCCTGCGGACGCTAGGGCCAAATGTCAGTGAGACGGTCCTGACCAAAGAGCGCCATGCACTGGTGACCGGCGGGCCATATCGCTGGGTCCGACATCCGCTCTACACCACCGGCCTCGCTCTCTTCGTCGCCCTCGGCGTCATGGCGGGCAGTTGGTTTGTGCTCCTGGCGTCCGGCATCGCCTTCCTGCTGCTTCGCTGGCTGGTCATTCCGCGAGAGGAGCAGGCCTTGCTGGCCAAGTTCGGCGACCGATACCGGGACTACATGCAGAGGACAGGTCGGCTGGTCCCGCGGCGTCGCCGGCCTCGTAGTCTCACCGCCTCGGCACTCACTGGAACATTGTGCTTCGGCACGGCTCTGTTTGCCGCATGCGGACCCTACGGTGCGCAGGTGCCGCGTCCGCTTGCGGCGTGGACCGATCCCTCACCACACCAGGTCCGCTTCGTCTCAGTAACCCCTGAAGTCAGACTCGAGGTGCTCGACTGGGGCGGCGTTGGGCCGCCGCTCGTCTTTCTCTCCGGGCTGCAGGACGTGGGGCACGGATTCGACGACTTCGCCCTCCAGTTTGTCGATCACCATCATGTCATCGCGATCACCCGCCGGGGGTACGGGGCGTCGAGCCAGCCCCGCTCCGGCTATGACCTGGCAACCCGCACCGCTGATCTCCGGGCGGTGCTCGATTCTCTGCATCTCGTGCGTGTCGCCCTTGTGGGTCACTCCATCGCCGGGGATGAGCTCACGGCATTTGCCGCCGCGTATCCCCCGCGCGTGAGCGGACTGGTGTACCTGGACGCGGCGTACGACCACACCGGTGTCCGCGACCTGCTCGGTGTGCGCGCTCCCTGGCCGCCTATGCTGGCCCCCGACTCGGCATCGCCGGCCGCGGTCCAGGCCTATATCCAGCGGGCCTTCGGCATGCACATTCCCCAGACCCAGGTCCGCGCCATTGGACGCTACGATGCCGCTGGTCGCCTCGTTGCCGACGTGACGCCCGCGCGGATCGATTCACTCATGCTGGCAGGCTGTGGCCATCCCAACTACCGATCGGTGCGAGCTCCGGCGCTCGCGATCTATGCCGTGGTGGATTCCGCGCCAGAGATTTTCCCTTCGTGGGCCACGCTTGACTCAGTCGGCCGTGTCGCCGCAGGGCGTTTCACGGCCACTCTCCAGGCTTGGGCGGCCACCGAGCGGAAGCGGCTCCGGCGCGAACTGCCCGCGGCGCAGGTGCGCGAGCTGCACGGTGCCAATCACTACGTCTTCTCCTCGAACCCGAGCGAGGTGACGCAGGCGATGCGGGCGTTCCTCGCGGTGATCCAGTGAGGCTGCGTCTGCTGCTTCTCGTCGCGCTGACGTTGCCCTCACAGACCGCGGGCAAGTGCCGTTCGAGGCATGTCGGGATC
>JBIOUY010000102.1:0-23158 GCA_044867445.1 Gemmatimonadales bacterium | reverse complement strand
CGACGTTGGCACCGTCGGGGGACCACTCAGGAGCATTGGAGCTGCCAGTGGCGCCGTAGTCGAAGGGGGCCAGCAATTCCTGGTCGGTCCCATCCGCCGCCATCACGTACACCTGCGGGGGACCGGCGCGGGTGGAGACGAACGCAATGCGTCGGCCATCGGGCGAAAACGTCGGAGATAAGTTGTCCGCAAAGCGTCCTACGGTCAAGCGTTGCGAGCAACAGCGATCCACCACCTTCAGCGTGAAAATGTCGGTCCCGTTCTCATCGGAGTGGGCGTAGGCCAGAGTTCGGCCATCCGGTGAGAAGGCCGGCGTGATGTTGAGGCCTGCTTCGGTGCCCGGCACCACGGCGGTCGAGCCGTTCGCCAGGGTCTGCACCAGAATGGGACCGCGACCGGCGCCGAGTTGGGTAAACGCGATCCGTTGCCCGTCGGGTGACCACACCGGGGAAAGCGAGGTCTGCCCGGCCGGGGTGAGTGGAGACTGATCCGAGCCGTCGCTGTCGGCCCGGTACACCCGACCACCCGAGACGAAGAGCAGCCGGGTGGCGGCAATGCCATCGGTGCCGCTGGCCCAACGGGCGATCTCATCGGCCAGACGATGCACCTCCAGCCGATATGCCGGGTCGGCTGCAGCGGGCAAGGTGAACGTCTGCTGGTTTCGGAGCCGTGAGAGATTCAGGTCGTGGAGCCTGGCGGTGACACCCGCGGGCGCTTCAGTCAATTCAACCGCAAACGCGGCGCCGAGCGCCTTGTAGATCCCGTAATTCAACGGTCCCGTCCCGCTGGTAGCTCCCAGCGGAGCGGTGGACCCGGGATCCTGAAGCATCACCATCTCGAACCGATCGCTGTAATCGAGATCGCGGCGGACCATGGCCCGCAGGGTGTCCATTCCCGGGCCAGGCACAACGACCAGTCCGGGTCTGGTGCCGGGGCGATACTCGATCCCAAGGCGGATGGCGTCCTGCGCCTTGGTGGTATCCTGGGCGGCGAGTGGGGCGGCGGCTGCCGCAAGAACCAGCACAGCCAGGAGTCGTTTCATTGCGCAGTGGGCTTGAAGTAGAAGCTCACGGGGAGCACATCGGTCTCCCACCCATCGGGCAGGGGACCAAATGCCCTGGCATTGCCGGCTGCTTCGATGGCGCCCTGGGCACCGAGGTCGAAAGCGAAGCTCCCTGATCGAGTCACGAACCGAATATCGCGCACTGAGCCATCCCTCAAAATGAAGAAGCTGATTTCGGCGAAGCTGTTCTGTCTGGCTGCTTCTCGGTCCCAGCGCTGATAGATCTGAGTGACGATGTTGCGCAGGTATTCCGGGAAAGGAAACTCGAGCCCCGGCGTCTTGATGGTCGCGACGTCGGTTCCGGTGCTGGGAGTCTCACCCGGTGCTGGCGTCACCGGCGCGGCCGTCCTGGGAGGAGCCTCTCGCGTGGGCTCCGTGCGTGGAGGCGGCTTGGGAGCCGGTGCCGTCGGGGTCTTCGGTTTGGGCTTGGGCTTGACCGGCGCCGGCTTTTCCTGCGGCGGCCTCTGCACGGCCTCCGTGGCGAGCCGCTTCTTTTCGGTCGGCGCCGGTGCGGCGACGAGCTCCACCGCATACGAGGGCGGCAGCGGCTTGGTACTGGACCGCGCCTGGGTCACCAGAAAAGTTGCCACGGCCGCGTGAACCAGGATGGTGCCGACCAGTCCCACGGCCCTTCCCGGTGGGCTCCCGCGGTCGGGCATCCGAAGCTTCACGATCCTTCTTCCTCCGCCGCGACCAGACCCACATTGGAAATGCCTGCGCCGCGGATGATGGCCAGCACCCGCACGACCTGCCCGTAGGGCACCCGAGTGTCCGCCTGGAGATACACTCCTGTCGGCTTCCTCGTCGCCACGAGCGAGCGAAAGGTGATCCGGAAATCGCTGTAGGAAACCGGCGTCTGGTCCACGTAGATGCGGCCGTCCCGATTTACGGACACGACCATCCCCTCTTTGGGGGAGAGGGGCCTCGCTTCAGCGCGAGGAAGCTCAACATCGACGCCGCCCTGCATCATTGGTGCCGTAATCATGAAGATAATCAAGAGTACGAGCATCACGTCGACCAGCGACGTCACGTTGACGTCGGCATTGAATTGCATCTCGCCCCGCTGGCTACCGAGGCCACCGCCCAAGCTCGCCATTCAGACCAGTCCTTCCCGAGCCATGGTGCCGATCAACTCGTTGGCGAACCCTTCCAGCTCGCCCACGAAGAGCCGCACCCGGTTCACATAAATATTGTAGGCGATCACCGCCGGAATCGCCGCGGCCAGCCCTCCGAACGTCGCCACCAGGGCTTCGGCGACGCCGGGCGCGACTGCCGCCAAATTGCCGGACCCCTTGGTCGCGATGCCGGTGAAGGCGCTGATGATGCCGAGGGTGGTTCCGAGCAGGCCCAGAAGCGGGCTCACCGAACCGATGCTGGCCAGCCAGGGGATGTAGTGTCCCAGCAGGTCTCGCTCTGCCGCGACCTCTTTACCGAGCACCATCTTCAGCGCTTCGAGCTGGGTTGGCGTCAGGGAGCTGCGATCGGCACCCCGCTCCTCCCGGAGCGCGCCGGGGCGCAACTCGGAGTAGAAGGTGATCGCCTCGCGGAAGAGACGATTGTAGGGCGAGGGGGGCTGCTTCATGACCGCGTGGTAGGCGTCCTGTAGCCGGGTGGCGCGCTCCATCTCCGCGAAAAACCGGTCGGCCTGCTTGTTGAGCTTACGGAACTGCCACCATTTGAAAACGATGATGAACCAGGAGATGAGCGACGCGACAGCTGTGATGAGAAGAACGATCTTGGTTTCGGCGCTCGCGGTAAGAACCAGCTCGATGGCCGACCGCGGAACCGCACCGCCGGCTTGCATCATCACTGCGCCTCCTCTCGAAACCATTGGATCAGCTCGCGGAGGCCGTGATCGAAGTCGTGTTCGGGAGCCCACCCGAGAACCTGGCGCGCCTTGCGGATGTCGAGCGCGCTCCGAAAGAGCTCCCCCGCCCTCGGCGGCGCGAATTCCAATACCGGCTTCTGCTTCATGGCTGCGCCGACGGCATCCGCCAGGTCCAGAACACTCCGCTGTACCGAGGTGGCGATGTTGAGCGCGGTGGCATCGATGTCACCACTTTTGGGCATTGCCGCCATGCTCGCCAGGACGTTTGCCCGCGCCACATCCTTGACGAATACATAATCGCGGGTCTGTCGGCCGTCGCCGAAGACGGTAAGCGGCTGATTCTCCAGCAAACGAGAGACGAAAATCGAGACCACTCCCGCTTCGGATTTGGGATCCTGCCGCGGCCCGAACACATTGGCGTATCGCATGGCGACACCATCGAAGCCGCGTAGCAGCCCCAAGGCCCTGAGATAGTACTCGCCTGAGAGCTTGCTTACTCCATAGGGGGAGATCGGCCCTTTCGGGGCCGTCTCCGGGGTGGGTACCACCTCCGGGTCACCGTACACCACGCCGCCGCTGCTCGCGAAGACCACCCGCTTCACCCGGCCCTCACCCACACCCTCGAGCAGGTTGACGAAGCCGACCACGTTGATGCCGGCGTCCAGAGCCGGGCAGTCCACCGAGACTCGTACGTCGATCTGGGCGGCATGGTGATTCAGAACGTCGAACCGACCCGTTGCCACCAGGCGGCGCGCCTCGGGCGAAGCGATATCAGCCCGGACGAACTGGGCACCCTGGGGCAGGTTGCGTTCGTGACCGCGGGAGAGATCGTCCAGGATCACGACCTCCCAACCAGCCTTGAGGTATGCCTCGGCGATATGGGAGCCGATGAAGCCTGCACCTCCGGTGACCAATACTCGCCCGCTCATTGGGTGGGTCTCAGCATGGGCTCTCCTGCGGGAAGCAACTGGGTGAAAACGGGGGAATAACCGCCCCGCAATATAGAGATGGGCGCCCCAGGGAAGGAATCGCCGAAAGCAAAGGGGTCTCGAAACGGAAACGAGCAGGAGCGGTAAATCGCCCCTGCCCGTCTCGCCTAAGCGCCCTCGGTGGCCTTAGGAGGGAAGCTTCGCTACCTGCCGAACCTGGGTGCCGGCTACCATGTCCGGCGACATCACGTTGATCAGGCGCGCCGTGGCGGAGTGATCGCGCACATGAACCACCTGCATGGTGGCCATCAGCTCGTCCACCCGCTGCCCGCCGTCGTTGAGCCGGGCTGGCTGCCGGTGAGCCTCGAACAGATCTCCCGGCGCCACGCCATCCTGCCGGCCCTTGTCGAGGAACACCACCATCTGCGGCGCCTTGATGTCCTGTCGGGTGGGCCCGCCGAGCAAGCGGGCGATTACCCCTTCGCTCACCGGAACCGCGTGGGCATTCCCGGAGGGAGTGAACTTCTCGGCCGGTATGACCACCTGCCCCTGGCGAATCGGACCATAGACCGCGACGACGGTGGCAACGTAGCGCCCACTGACCGTATCCATCACCCGGGCAAGGCCGGTGGGCACGACCGCGTTCCCATAGGGTCTGAGTTCGGGTCCCATCAGGGCTAGAAGCAGGCTGTCACCGACCTGGTAGGTGGCGCCACGGGGAGCCTCCACCGCAATCGTGGTATTGATCGTGGCGTTCACGTTGGCACTCAAGCTCCTCACCTGCGGAGGAGTCACCGGCCCAATCACTTTCCCGAAGGGTAGCGTTTGGCCTTCGGTAAGAAACCCGGAGGAGAAGAACTCGCTGACGCGAAGCGCGCGATACGGCTTCTCGGTAGCGGCTCGGAGGTCTTCGCTCAGCTGCTCGCCGTGACGGGGGCCGAAGAGCGGCGCGGCCTCACCCTCGGTGGCTTTGATGGACGCGGCCGTGAGCTCCGCCAGGGTGGGTTGATTGGAGGGAGTCTGGTCCACTACCGCGACGGCTGGGACCGGAGTTGCCGTATCCTGGGTCACTGGCGCCTGGGCCGGCGGGACTGGGATCGGAGTGGCCGCAACTACAGTGGGCACGCTGTCGGCCGAGGCGACGCTGTCAGCGGAGGCGACGGTGTCGGCGGCGGAGGCCTGAGCGCTGTCCGCGGGGGCCGGGGTGTCCACCGCCGGAACCGAGGCCACATCCTCCGAGGCAGAGAGGCGGAGCACTTCGCCGGGATAGATCCAATGGGGGTCTTCCACGACGCTGGTGTTCATCCGGTAGAGGTCGGGCCACAGGAACGGGTCGCCGCGATACTGCTTGGCAAGATCCCAGAGCGTATCGCCAGCGCGCACGGTGTGAGTCTGCGGCGCGGCGGCCTGCCCCAGCGCCAGGGTCGGGCAAGCGGCCAGGGCAAAGGCGCCCAGCCAATTCCAGCGGAACATACGCGGCATCAGGATCTCCCAGCGACTTCGTTGTCGAGTATGGAGATGGAGCGGGTCCAGACCGGTTCAGGGGAAGCAGGGGCAAATTCGGCGCCAGTGGGTGGTGGTAACGTAAGCCATTGTGTCCTAACAGCTTATGATTCCGGAGCCAGGGACGCCAGAGGCATACTCTGGCGATCGGCACTCCGGACTGGAGAAACGAAGCGGCGAGAGGGCCGACCCCTCCCGCCGCTGGGAAGCTGGTGTGAACAGGTCAGAAAGGCAGATCGTCGTCTTCGCCGTCCAGCGCCTCGGGGAAGTCCTCGAATGACTGCTCGGTGCCTTTCTGGGTAGCCGCTCCGGCGGCCGCCTTGCCAGCCGGTGTGAACGACTCAGAACCCTCTCCCCTGCCCGAGAGCATGATGAGCTCACGCGCGGTGATTTCCGTGGTGTAGCGGGTTTGCCCCTCCCGGTCCTGCCAGGAGCGGTATTCGATACTTCCCTCGATGTAGATCTTGTCGCCCTTCTTGCAGTATCGCTCGGCGATATCGGCCAAGGTGGAATTTCTGTTGTTCCAGAGAATGACGCGGTGCCATTCGGTCTTTTCCTGTTTTTCTCCGGACTGGTTTTTCCATTGCCGGCTGGTGGCGAGCGAGAGAGTGGCCACTCGAGATCCGTTGGAGGTGCTGCGGACCTCCGGGTCCGCTCCCAGGTTTCCAATCAGCATGACTTTGTTCAGGCTCCGGCTCACAAGCACCTCCAGGATTCGATCGTTGGGCCCACTCAAGTGGTCCCGGGAAAAGTACCGGTCATGCACGACATCTCACGAACCGAAACTTAGGCATGTTGTACCAACTCTACGCGCGTTGCTCGAGCGCCAATCGGAGGACCAGCGCATCCTCCTTGGGATTTCGGTAATAGGCCGAGCGCTGGCCCACAGGCCGGAAGCCATGGCCGAGATATAGGGCCTGGGCCGAGTGGTTCGATTCCCGCACCTCGAGGAAGATTTCATCCACCTTGCGCTGCCGCAGCGCGGCGATGCCAGCTCGCAGGAGCGCGCCTCCCAGTCCTCGACGGCGAAACTCGGGAGCCACAGCCAGGTTCAGGACCTCGCCCGTGGCGGCGACCTCCCGTCCAATCAGATACCCGGCGATTCCGCGGGACGTCTGGGCCACCAACCCGAAAGACCAGGAGGAGGTGAGCGCCTCCCGGAAGCTCGCCTCGGTCCACGGGTCGCTGAAGCACCGTCGCTCAATTCCGACCAGTGCCGGCGCGTCAGCTGGAGCTGCCGACCGAATCCGGTAGCGGGCGTCCATGCGCCGTCTCCCAGCGTGCCTGCGCTTCGGCCGGCCGGCCATATAACGGCTCCCACTCCTCCACTTCCGCGATCTCTCGCGCGCCGCCTGACTTTCCGATCAGGCCGATGAGCTGCCGGGCGCTGGGTGCACCATCGGGCGGTCGGATCATGGGCCGTCCAATCCAGGCTTCCAGGGCGATGACCAGATCAGCAGGGGCGTCGCCCACCAGCAGAGCAGGCCGAGGAATAACAGCTGCCAACGCCTCGGGCCGGGTTACCGACGGCGCTAACTGGGTCACGACTCGATCGCCCAAAAACCGATATGCTGCAGCGTAAACCTCACCGCGGAGCGCATGGGCTAGTGAGAGCACCAGCTCACCCTCCCCAGACTGCCCCGCAGCCCGGACCAGCAGCGATGGAGCGATCCAGAGAGGCAGTCCTCGTGCCTGGGCCAGCGCCTTCATGGCCGCCGCTCCCACCCGAAGCCCGGTGAAGCTACCCGGACCGTCGCTCATCGCCAGCCCGGTGAGCTGGGCTAGGGTAACCCGCCGGCGGCGCAGCAACCGATCGATCATGGGGACCAGAGCACCGGCATGGCGTCGGGCCCCACTCAAGTTCTCTTCTAACGCGTCCTCGCGCGAGTGCCCCAGGGCAACCGACGCCTGATCAGTGGCGGTATCGATGGCCAGCCACATTAGAGTGACTCCAGTCCTCGGAGAGCGGGATCGGCCAGATGGTGCAGGCGAAACCGCAGGGTCGGCCGTGGAATCCAGCCGCCGGCTCGCTCAGGCCACTCGACCAGAATGGCATCCCCTTCGCTCACCAGCCCCTCCCAGTCCAGATCCGCTGCCTCATCCGGCGTGCGCAGACGAAAGCAGTCAACGTGAAAGACCGGGCCTCGCCGTCCGTGATAGCGGTGGACCAGCGCGTAGGTCGGGCTGGTAGCGGGCGCGGTGACGCCGAGTCCGCGGGCGACCGCCTTTACCATGGTAGTCTTCCCGGCTCCAAGATCGCCCTGAAAGGTCAGCAGTGCACCGGGAGGAAGGGACCGGCCCACGGTCTCACCTTCGGCTTCCAGCTCCGCCTGCGTGACAGAACGAATCACGCCCGCCGACGGGCTCGAGCGGGCTCGGCCCGGCGCACATCCGGCGCGGAGACCGCCTTGAGCTCGGTGACTTGGTCGCGGAGCAGCGCAGCCAGCTCGAACTCGAGATTGGCGGCCGCCTCCCGCATCTGCCGCTCAAGCGATTGGATCATCGCCGCGCGCTTGGCCGGATCGTGGAGATCGACCCGCTGCTGTACGGCAAGCTTGGAGTCGGGACGCTCGCTGCGGGCGTCGGCAACGTGGGTGGCAAGGCGGACTTCCTCCATCGATTTCACAATCGATCTCGGAGTGATGCTGTGCTCCAGGTTATGGCGCTGCTGGATGGCGCGCCGGCGATTCATCTCCTCCAGGGCACGCTGCATGGAGCCGGTGATCCGATCGGCGTAGAGAATCGCTCGCCCGTTCAGATTGCGCGCCGCACGGCCAATGGTCTGCACCAGCGAGCGATCGGAACGGAGAAAGCCCTCCTGATCGGCATCCAGAATGGCGACCAGCGACACTTCCGGGAGATCGAGGCCCTCACGCAGGAGATTAATGCCTACCAGAACGTCGAAATCGCCCAGCCGGAGCCCGCGTAGAATTTCCATCCGCTCGATGGCGTCGATGTCGGAGTGAAGATAGCGCACCCGTACGCCGGCCTGTTGCAGGTAGTCGGTCAGGTCTTCCGCCATCCGCTTGGTGAGCGTCGTCACCAGTACCCGCTCGTGTCTCGCTTCGCGGGTCCGAATCTCCTGCAGCAGGTCGTCCACCTGACCCCGCACCGGTCGAACGTCCACTTCCGGATCGACCAGACCGGTGGGCCGGATGATCTGCTCGACGATGACGCCTTGCGAAAGACCGAGCTCGTAATCACCCGGCGTAGCCGACACGTTGATCATTTGAGGTGCCAGCGCCATGAACTCGTCGAACTGCAGCGGCCGGTTGTCCAGCGCCGACGGGAGCCTGAAGCCGTACTCGACCAGGGTGAGCTTCCGGGCGCGGTCACCATTGTACATCCCGCCGATTTGCGGAAGGGAGACGTGCGACTCGTCTACCACGATGAGGAAATCGGGCGGGAAGTAGTCCAACAGGCAGGCCGGCCGCTCGCCGGGCCGGCGACCGCTCAGATGGCGGGAGTAGTTCTCAATTCCGGCGCAGGTGCCCACCTCGAGCAGCATCTCGACGTCAAATTGGGTTCTGGACTCGAGCCGCTGAGCCTCGAGCAACTTTCCCGCGGACTTGAGCTCAGCCAACCGCTCGACCAGCTCGGCGCGAATGGCCTGCACCGCCCGTTCGATCCTGTATCGCTCGGTGACGAAGTGCCGGGCGGGGTAGATGGCGCACTGCTCCAGCTGGGCGATGGTGTTGCCGGTGAGCGGATTGATCTTGCAGATCCGCTCCACCTCGTCACCCCAAAGCTCGATGCGAATCGCCTGCTCGGCATAGGCGGGGAAAATCTCGATGGAATCACCCCGCACCCGGAACGTCCCCTGCTCGAACGCGACATCGTTCCTTCCGTACTGGATCCTGACCAGCTCGCTCAGGATGGCATCCCGGCCGCGCTGTTCCCCTCGACGCACCGTGACCATCAGCTTGCGGTACTCGACCGGATCTCCCAAGCCATAGATCGCGCTGACCGTGCCGACGATGACCACGTCCTCCCGTTCCATCAGGCTCGAGGTGGCGCGGAGCCGCAGGCTCTCGATGTCCTCGTTGATGGAGGCATCCTTCTCGATGTACACGTCGGTACTCGGGACGTAGGCCTCGGGTTGGTAGTAGTCGTAGTAGGAGACGAAGTACTCGACCGCGTTCTTGGGCAGAAACTGGCGGAGCTCGCCGTAGAGTTGGGCAGCCAGGGTCTTGTTATGGGAGAGGACCAGCGTCGGCCTGCCGTAGTTGGCGATGGTGTGCGCCAGGGTCATAGTCTTGCCGGAGCCGGTGACACCGAGCAGAGTCTGGTACTTGTCTCCTCTTTGGAGGCCGGCGGTAAGCTCGGCGATGGCCTTCGGCTGGTCGCCGGCCGGCTCGAACGGGGCCACGACCTGGAAGCGGGGGCTGGGCATAGGCAGAATATAATCACTCTGCCGGGGTTTGTTCGGGAGTGCTGCGCACGGCGGGAGGTCTTCGGCCGGCGGGAACGGCGGGAGCGGCGGGAAGGTCGCGCCGCGAAGCTCGGCCGCGAAGCTCCCGCCCTCTTCTATCTTCACTCGATGCTCCCCATGGAACAGGCCTGTTACTGGCTGGCCCGGCGACCACCCCGCGTTCCGGTGGTACTGACCGGAGCCACGGAGGCCGATGTCGCTATCGTGGGCGCCGGGCTGACCGGGCTCTGGACCTCTCTTTCTCAAAGCCCTGGAACCGGCCGCCGAGGTGGCGATGGTCGATCAGGGTCTCGCCGCATATGGCGCGAGCGGCCGCAACGCCGGGATGCTCTCGGAGACCATCGACCACGGGCATGCGCTCGCCATTGAGCATTTCGGTGAGGCCGAGGCCCGGCGACTCGCCCGGCTGGGCGAGACGAACGTCGGGGAAATGCTCGACCTCCTGCGCCAACGCCATATCGAATGCGACTACGAGCCGACCGGTCGCCTCATGGTGGCGCTCACCAAGGCACATCTGGACGAGGCCCGGAGCACCGTCGAGATCGCGGAGCGACTCGGGTTGAAGGGTTTCCGTCTGCTCGATCGCGACGCGATCCGTGCCCAGCTCGACTCACCGCTGTATCTCGGTGGGGTATCGGTGTCTGGCGGCGGCATTCTCGATCCGGTCAAGCTGGTCGAGGGTCTGCGGGTGGAGGCGGAGGGCCTGGGAGTCCAGGTCTTCGAGAACACGGAGATCACCGCCCTCGAGTCCGCGGGTGCAGGAGCGCGGCTTCAGAGCAAGGCCGGAAGCGTTGCAGCGCGAAAGGTAGTGCTCGCAACCAGCGCCTACACTCACCATCTCCTGCCGCAGATCATCCGACGCTTCATTCCACTATACGACTACATCCTGGTGAGTGAGCCGTTGAGCGAAGAGCAGCACGCACGAATCGGCTGGAAAGGGAGACAGGGGGTCACTGACGGGAGGGCATTCTTCAATTACTACCGGCTCACCCTGGACAATCGCATCCTCTGGGGAACCAGCGAAGCAACCTACTACCGGGGAAACCGGGTGGATCGATCGTGCGATCACTCGGCCAGCCACTACAAGGCCTTACGGGCAAGCTTCCGGCGCCACTTTCCCAGGCTCGGCGAGCTGGCGTTTCCCTATGCATGGGGCGGCGCCATCTGCGCCACCACGCGGCTCACGCCGCTCTTCGGAAGCACACGTGATGGCCGGGTGGCCTATGGCCTCGGCTTTACCGGCCATGGCCTCGGCAGCACCAGGCTAGCGGGCCGCATCCTGGCGCATCTGGCCCTGGAGCGGACCAGCGCCTTGCTGGACCTGGCACTGGTCCGCCGCCAGCCCTTCCCGTATCCGCCCGAGCCACTGCGCTCGTGGTCGGTAGCCGCCGTGACCCGAGCGTTGCGCCAGGTTGACCAGGGTGCTCGTCCCGGCATCCTGCTCCGAATGCTGAATCGAATGGGGATCGGGTTTTCGAGTTAGACGTTTCCCGCCCAGCAGATCCCTCGCTAGCGCTCGGGATGAGGAACTTCGCCGCTATGCCTCCGCGTGGGTCAGTGCCTCGTCCAGAACCTCCAGCGCGAAGTCGACATCGGCCGCGCTGATGCAGAGCGGAGGCTGAATTCGCAGCACATTGCCATCCAGCCCACCCTTCCCTACCAACAGTCCCAGCTCGCGGGCCATCTCCCACACCACGAGGGTCTCTTCGGACGCGGGCTCCTTGGTCGCCCGATCGCGCACCAGCTCGACCCCGAGCATCAGGCCCATCCCTCGTACGTCACCCACCAGGCGATGGCGAGCCATCAGGTCCTGCAGTCCCGCCCTGAGCCGGCTGCCCATCTGACGGGCGTTCTGCTGCAAGCCTTCCTCTTCGATGATGTCCAGGACCGCGAGACCAGCGGTCATCGAGACCGGATTGCCGCCGAAGGTGTTGAAGTGGATGCGCTGGGTGAGGGCATCGGCGATCTCTCGGCGGGTAGTGACTGCGGCCAAGGGGACTCCGTTACCGATGCCCTTGGCCATGGTCACGATGTCGGGCACGACTCCGGATCGCTGGAAGCCCCAGAAGTGCTCTCCGGTGCGCCCGAATCCGGTCTGGACCTCATCAGCGATACAAAGGCCTCCGTGCGCCCGGACAACGGCGTACGCCTCGGGGAGATAGTTCGGTGCGCCGCAGGTGACACCACCGACCCCCTGGATCGGCTCGGCGATGAAGGCGGCAACCTTTCCCGGCGTGGAGTACCGAATCAAGTCCCGAATGTCGGCCGCGCTCTGGCTGGCGATCTCCTCCGGTGTGCCATCGAACGGACTCCGATAGGGATCGGGATTGACCGTGTGGTGGACGGCGAAGCTCGACTGAGCCGGGAATTTCCAGGTGTGATGCGAGGTGAGAGCCAGAGAAGACGGTGATCCCCCGTGGTATGCGTTGCGCACTGCGATCACGTCGCTGTGTCCGGTATAGCAGCGCGCCATCAGCACGGCGAGGTCGTTCGCCTCGCTGCCACTGTTGACGAAGTAGGTCACCTCGAGGCCCGCCGGCATCTTGCCGGCGATCCGCCGAGCCAGGAGGGGAAACCCAGGATGCAAATAGATCGTGGTGGCATGCTGCAGAGATTCGGCCTGAGCCTGTACCCGGGCGACGAACTTGGGATGCGAATGGCCGCACGCGACCGTCACGATGCCGGCGAAGAAGTCGAGGTACCGCCGCCCGGTCTCGTCGAAGAGGTACTGCATGTGCCCTTCGACCAACATGAGCGGATCGCGGTAATAGAGGAAAGTGGATGGATGGCAGTACTGCCGCCGCAGAGCCAGGACCTCCTGTTTGGAGGGTCCGGTGTACGGCCGGGGGACGTGATCGCAAGGAGGTAGCGCCATCGGTCGAGCGGCAGTCGTTGCCATCAAAACTCCAAGGTGTGGAGAGAGAGAAGTAGGGAGTGAGGAGGACGGAGCCCTCTCACCTCTTACCTCCTACCCTCTCACTTCTCACTTCTCACTTCTTACTTCTTACTGTCCAAAGACAGTCTTGCCGGCGGTAGAAGGATTGTCAATCCGGCTCGCGGATTCCTCCCATCGCGAGCAGTCGCTTCCACTGTTGCGCAGGAACCGGCCCGACCGAGAGCCGCGACATGCGCACCAGAGGCAGATCCTTGAAGACAGGCTCCGCCTTGATGGCCGCGAGCGTCACGGGCCGCTCGAGACGCCGATCGGCTTCGAGATCCACCACGGTGAGCTTAGGGTCGCCGCGCTTGGGATCTGGGTACGGGGCGCTGACCACCCGGGCGAGTCCAGCGAGCGCCTTCTCATCGCCCGAGTGATAGATGAGCACTCGATCGCCCGGCGACATCGATCGCAGATGCTTGAGCGCAAGCGCGTTGCTGACGCCGTCCCAGACGGTACGTCCTTCGCGCTGGAGATCGTCAAAGGAGTAGGTATCCGTATCGGTCTTGACGATCCAATAGGCTGCCATAAAGTCCCGAAGGTCCTCGCCCTACTTTTTCACCTGGAAAGTTTTGGCAGCCATCGAGTCCCCGTTACCGTAGATGGTCACCAGATAGACGCCCGGGGCCCAACCCTTCGACGGCGCAACGTGGAACTCGGTGATCTGGGATCCCTTGGCTTCGAGCGTCTTCGCTGTCGAGTCGATCACCTTGCCCTTCTGCGAAAGCCACTTGGCCGCGAGCGTGGCGCTCTCCGGCGGCCCCTCAGTAGAGACCGACACGTAGACGGTATCGGCCGGGGCGAACTGAAAGGTGGGTTCCGCGACTCGGTTGCCTTCACCGATGCGCTTTCCGATCATCACGTTGGAGACTCGCAGGATATGCGGCTCCGAGGCACGAACCGCGGAGTCGCGGGCTGCGGCCGCGCTATCAGCCGCTCCAGTTTCTATATCTTCGGCCGGCCGGGACCCGGAGCGGCCGGAGCAGCCGGCTAACAGGCTGGTCGCCAGCGTGAGTGCAGGCACGATCCGTGAGGCATGAGTCATGATCCCCTCCTGATAAAGTCGCCACCACACTTCGTACTCGGGCGGTATGAGATGCGGTGACGAGCATCACGGCAGATCGACAGCGAGCGAATTGGGCGGAGAATGTAGCGCGAATCGGACTGGATGACGAGGGCGGAGGGACTGGATGATTCGGTTAGAAACCCTCCGCGCGGCGGAAGTGAATGACCGGTGTGGCCCGATTGGGCCGCCGGTCCTTGGCGGCTTTGGCCCGCCATTCCCGCACGATGAAGCTCTGAACGATGCCCAGCCTGATGTAGTGGGTCTGTAGCGAGGCGGGCAGCAGGTGGAAGTCCAGCACCACGTTTCGGCAGCTGGGCCGGCCACAGCGGCACTCCATGGTCCAGTGATCCTCGCTCATCGTGGTCGAGTAATCGAACTGGATCTCCTCGCCCGGGGCGATGTGCCGTAAGGCGATCAGGAGCCGGTCGCCCACGATGCCGGCATTGGGCTCGCAGGAATGATTGGTGTACCGCCCGGGTTGGGTGGTATCGACGTACTCATCGGGCCCGATCTGGATGGTGTACGCCTGAGCTTCGCCCAGCGCGAGCACCTGTTCGTGGGAAAGGACCGGCCCATCGAACGAGAGTATGGACTCTCCTGCGCGAATGGGAATCCGGGCATAGATCCCTCTCCCGAGCGGCCCTTGCCGGACGAAGACCTTTTCCTGAGGCATGACCGCGTGTCCTCAGGCGAACCGGGTGAGAAGGACCAGGGCACCAATCGCCATGGCAATACCCAGCATTTCGCCGGGCTTCAGGGTCTCTCGAAATCCGACAATGCCGAGGACGGTCAGCATCAAGACCAGGCACATGGCATAGACCACGCCTGAGGTGGCGAGCTTCAGGTGTCGGAACACGAAGACGGTGCCGAACGCGGTCGAGGCATAGATCACGAAGCCGATGAGAAAGGTCCCGGTTCGGAACGGCGCCTCGGCAGCGCTCGCCCGCTTGAGGAAGTAGTCGCCCACCACGGCGAGCAGGCTCAGCCCGGCCGTCACGATCACCGCCAAGCTCCGCATCGAAGAGACCCGCTCCATCAGCTGGACTCCTCCACAGGAAGGATGGGCATGGGTGGGAGCGGTGTTTGGCTCAGATCGAGGCCCAGCGCGAACTCGTCGGTCGGTACCGGCTTGCCAAAGAGGTAGCCCTGCATGCGACAGAAGCCCTGGCGGGTGAGCACGTCCCGCTGACCCGCGCTCTCGACTCCTTCGGCCAACGGATCGACTTCCAGTCCCTTAGCCATCGCCGCGATTGCGGCAGTGATCGCCGCACTGTTGGCGTCGGTGTCTACCCCACGAATGAGCGAGCGATCGACTTTCAGAGTGTCGACCGGGAAGCGGCGGAGATAGCTCAGCGAGGAGTAGCCGGTGCCGAAATCATCAATCGAGATCCTGACCCCCATCCGCTTCAGCCGCCGCACCGTGTCCACTGCCTCCTGCGCGTTTTGCAGAAAGGCGTTCTCGGTGAGCTCGACCTCGAGCCGGGACGGATCGACGCCTGCCGAGTCCAGGGCCGTGCGCACGGTGTCCACCAGACCGGGACCCCGGACGTGAAGCCCCGATACGTTCACCGCGACGCGGATCGGACATCCTGCGTCACTCCAGAGGCGCTGCCGCCGGCAGGCCTCCCTGATGACCCACTCCCCGAGCGGCACCACCAGGCCGGTCTCCTCCGCGAGGGGAATGAACTCGTCTGGATGAACCAGCCCCATGTCGGGATGATTCCACCGGATCAGACCCTCGGCGCCGATCAGCGTCCGCGTCTGCACGTCTACGATGGGCTGCCAGTGGAGCACGAACTCGTCGCGTTCCAGGGCTCGTCGCAGGCTGGTCTCCATCGAGAGACGCTGGAAGGCGCGGAAGCTGAGGGAAGGATCGTAGAAGTGGTAATTGTTCCGACCCGATGCCTTCGCCTGGTACATGGCCGCATCGGCGTGCTTGAGCAGGGTCTCGGAGTCTTCCCCGTCCTGGGGATAGAGGCTGATGCCGATACTGGCTGTGGTGAACACCTCAGGGCCGTTGAGCCGGATCGGAGCCTCCAAGGCGGCCAGGATCCGCCCCGCCACCCGCGCCGCATCCTCCGCTCGGGCAATCCCGGACAGGCAGACGATAAACTCGTCGCCGCCGTGCCGCGCGAGGACCGACTCCACCTCATCGTGAAGCCCGCGGGTCAGCGGATCGGTATCGCGCACCGCCTGGTTGAGACGGTTGGCGACCTCACCCAGAAGGAGATCGCCCGCGCCGTGACCCAGCGTGTCGTTCACCCGCTTGAAGTGATCCAGGTCCATGAACAGGAGGGCGACCAGTTTCCGGTAACGACGGGCGTCGGCGATGGCTTGCTGCACCCGCTCCTGGAAGAGAATCCGGTTGGGGAGTGAGGTTTGGGCGTCGAAGTATGCCAGGCGACGGATCCGCTCCTCGGCTCGACGGCGCTCAGTCACATCCTGGAGAGTTCCGGCCAGTCCGGCCACCCGCCCATCGGGTCCGATGATCACTTCACCCTGGGCGTGGAGAATCGACTGGCTCTCCTCGTCGGACCCCACCCGGTATTCGATGGTGAACGCACTGGCCGATTGCACCGCATGCTCCAGTGCCTGGCGCACGCCGGGCCGGTCCTCCGGATGAATCCGGCGGAGGAACTCGTCATGCGAAGGAGGGACGACGGACTCGGCGCCGAGCAGTCTTCGGGTCTGGTCGGACCAGATGTGGCGGCCAGTCACCGCCTCCCACTGCCAGTCGCCAATCCGGGCAATTCGCTGCGCGGCGGCGAGACGCGCCTCGCTGGCGCGGAGTGCATCCATGGTGGCTTTGGCGCGGAGCAGATAGTGAATCCGCTGACCCAACACCAGCCACTTCACCGATTTCACCTCGAAGTCCGTAGCTCCGACCTCGTAGGCACGAGTGATGGCCGCAAGATCGTCGCTGCCGGTGAGCATCACGATAGGCACGCTGCCACCCGCGGACAGGGCTCGTAGCGCAGCGCAGGTGGCGAACCCGTCGAGCCCAGGCATCGCGACGTCCAGCAAGACCAGCTCCGGCCGGTGCTCGGCGAAGAGGCGGATGGCTTCCTCACCGCCTGAGGCTTCGATCACCGAGAGTCCCGCGCCTTCCAGCGCCGCCCGAAGGAAGGCGCGGGTGGTGACATCGTCATCCACTGTTAGGATCAAGGGAGCTCGCGGCTCGAGGATCTCAGACATCCGCGCGTGTGGGCAGGAGCTCGGACAGCGCCTGATGGACCTCCTGGTACTCTGCCTCGATCACGGTGATCAGGCGGGAGAGATCCGAGTGCGAACTGGCCCGGCCGGCGGCTTCGGCTTCGCCTAGCAGCTCCGCCAGGCCAGTCGCCCCCAGCATGCCGCTGCTAGACTTGATCGTGTGGGCGATCCGCTGGGCTTCGGGGCATTGCCCGCTGTCAACCGCAACACGCAGCTGCTGAATGGCAGCCGGCGTGTGCTGGAGATAGATGCCGACCAGTCGACTGAGCGCGTCTCCCGAGCGCTGGTTGGGCATGGCGCGGATGGCGTCGATCACCGAGCGGTCAAGCACCCCGGCGGATGATCCATTGGTCCGTTGCGCGGACGGTTCGGGGTGCGCTGCTCTGTTGCCATTGCCATTTCCGTTGCCGTTCCCGTTGCCATTGGCTGTGGGGGGCTCGACCCACCGGCAGACCGCCTGCCCTAGCTCGGACTGGCGCACCGGCTTGGAGAGATAGTCATCCATGCCCGCCGCCAGGCAGCGCTCTCGCTCTCCCTTCAGGGCCGAGGCTGTGAGCGCCACGATCGGTACCCGGCGCCGGCCATGCTTGGTCTCGAACCGGCGGATCTCCTCAGTCGCCTCGAATCCATCGAGCACGGGCATCTGGCAATCCATGAACACCAGGTCGAAGGCGGCTTCGGTCACCCGGTTCACTGCCTCCTTGCCGTTGCCTGCTTCGCTGGTCCGGCACTCATAGGACTCGAGCATTCCGACAATGACAGCCCGATTCACCACGTTGTCGTCCACCACCAGGATGTGCGCCCCGGGGGCGGCAAAGCCCTCCTCGACCCGCAGCGGCTCCTCGCTGTGGGTCCGAAGGGTATTGCGTCCCAGCATGGTGACCAGGCAATCGAGCAGCTGTGCTTGGCGAATAGGCTTGGTCAGGTAGGCATCGACGCCGGCGCGCCGGGCTTCCTCGGGCTCACCCTGGCCACCGACGGAGGTCAGCAGAAGCAGCCCCATCGTAGGCAACTCGGGCGAACCCCGAATGGCCCGAGCGAGCTGGAGGCCGTCCATCCCGGGCATCATCATGTCCAGGATGCCGAGCTGGTAGGGCGTGCCGCGCGCTGCTGCCTCCAAGGCGAGCCGCAGGGCGGAGGGTCCGTCGGCCGCGCAGGTCACGGCCATGCCCGAGCCCTGGAGTGAGCGGGCCAGCACCTCACGGTTGGTGGCGTTGTCGTCCACCACCAGCGTCCGCTTGCCCTGCAATTCGGCGCGCCGCGCCGCCCGTTGCTCCGCCGGCCCGCTCTGACGGGCAAACCGGGCAGTGAAGCGGAAGGATGATCCCATGCCCGGTGTGCTCTTGGCGCTGATCTCCCCGCCCATGAGGCCCACGATCTGCTTGGAGATCGCCAGCCCAAGACCGGTTCCGCCGTACTTCCGGGTGGTCGAACCATCTGCCTGCACGAACGCCTGGAACAGCCGGGGAAGGGCTTCCGCGGAGATCCCGATGCCGGTGTCCCGCACCTCGAACTCGAGCAGCGCTCCCTCGGCCTGCTCTTCGACCAGGTTCACTCGAACGGTTACCTCGCCGGTCTCGGTAAACTTGATCGCGTTGCCCAGCAGGTTCATCAGGATCTGACGCAGTCGCCCCGCATCACCCACCAGCGCGTCGGGAACCCGGTCGTCTACCACAGTCACCAGCTCCAGGCCCTTATCGTGGGCCCGCTGAGCCAGGAGATCGCACACACTCTCCACGCTCTCGCGGAGATCGAATTCCAGCACCTCGAGCTCGAGCTTGCCAGCTTCGACCTTGGAGAAATCGAGGATGTCGTTGATCACGTTGAGCAGCGATTCGGCGGAGACTCGCACCGTCTCTGCGTAGCGCTGCTGCTGGGGGTTGAGTGAGGTCTTGATCAGCAGCTGAGTCATCCCGACCACACCATTCATCGGCGTCCGGATCTCATGACTCATGTTGGCGAGGAACTGGGATTTCGCCCGGCTGGCCTCTTCCGCCTGACGCGCCAGGTCCCGCGCCTCCCGCGTGGTTGCCTCCAGCTGCCTGGTTCGCTCCTCGACCTTCCGCTCGAGGCCGCGCTGATACTCCTCCACCTCGGCTCGGTAAGCACGCAACCGCTCCAGCATGCCGCGGAAGGAAGTGGCAAGCACGCCGATCTCGTCCCGGCCGCCGGCCTCGATCTGGGCGTCCAGCTGCCCCCGAGCCACCGCCTGGGTCGCCACCACGAGCTTACCGATCGGCGCGGAGATCCGGCGCACAATGAGGTTGGCCAGGAGCACACCCACCAGAGCGACTACCACGGCCGCGAGCGTGGCATCCCGGAGGAAGCCTTGCAGCTCCCGGCGAGTCAGTTCTTCGCTCAAGCCCAGCTGGAGCAGACCCGCCGCCTGGTCGGTACTGGTCTGCGACATCACGTCCCCGGAGAGCAGTCCACCAACATCCGAGGCGCCACCGACCGGCACAACGACCTCGACCACTCGCGTGCCGCTCTCCTGCGTCACCACCCGGAGCTTAGCCCCGTCCTCATGGCGCGCCCCGGCCGTGCTCGGTTGCGGAGGCAGACGGTAACCGTCGAGCAAGGTTTCGGCGAACAGCTGGCGGCCGCTCCCAGCTACGAATCGGACGTAGGCCACCTCAGAATCCGCTCGGAGACTCTGGGTGATCTGTCGCAGGGCGCCGGGATTCTGAGTGTAGACCGCGAACTCACTATTCTGGGAGACCATGTGCGCCAGCGTCTCTCCTTTGCGGGAGAGCCGGTCGAAGCTGTCGGTGACCGTGCGATAGACCGCGACCCCCAGCACCAGCAGCGTGGTGAGGAGCACGGCTCCGGTCGTCAGGAGTCGAAGCTTGGTGGCCAGGCTGAGCCGGCTGAATGCCATGAGGTTCCCCTATTCCACGACTTCCGCGGCGTCGCGGAAGGCGCGTTCCGGCAGCTCGAGCTTCATTTGCTCGGCCGTCCTCCGATTAAGCGTGTAGCGGATCTTGCGCGGCGGCACCGGCGGCAGAGCACTCGGCGCCTTCCCGGCGAGAATCTTCTCCGCCATCTCCGCGCACTGCGTTCCGATATCGGTGTAGTCCCGATCCAGTGCGTAGAGCGCGCCGGCCTTGACCCACGGGGCCGACTGCCCGATCAGCGGGATCTGATGCCGAAAGGAGAACACCAGCAGGGACTTGGCGGTCTCAGGATTGAAGACCACCGGATCCGTCATCCCCCAGAGCACGTCTGCCCGGTCGGCCAAATTTTCCAGCGCATCCGGCAGCTCCTGCGGGCCATCGATCCGGTACGCCTGAATGCTCAGGTTCGACCCCGGAGCAAGGCGCTCCGCCCGGGTAACCCGGTCACGGGTCTCAGCGGAGTGGTAGATCACGCCCACACGCCGGAGCGTCGGGGCCAGACGGGTAAGCCACTCCAACTCGGTCTCGATGGGAAACTGGAGAAATACGCCCGTGGCGTTGGTTGATCCCTCGAGCTCGTCGGGCGAGAGGATCATCCCCGCCACCACCGGCGTGCTATGGAAGCGTCGCAGCGATTCCCGGGTGGCCAGCGTGCCCAGCGTGAGAACCAGGTCCGCTTGCGCGGTCTGCGGCATCACCTTGGAGACACGGTCGGGGTCTCCCCCGAGCTGCACCACTCGCACATCGAGCGAGCCGCTGCCGCGTTCGAGCGCGTGCCGGAAGCTGGTGAGCGCCGCGCGATAGGGGGGTGCATCCTGACTGACCACCACGAGCACCCGAGTGCTTGGCGGAGCCGGCCGGATGAGAGGCACCGGCAGAGCCACCCCGAGGAACACGAGGAGAGTGGGCAGTCTCGAGAGAGGCACAGCGGCGCTCAGAACTGGTAACGCGCGCCGAAACGCACCACCCGGCCGTCCTGGACGACCAACTCCTGGGCGAGCTCCTCCCCAGCGGGGTCGGCATAGTGACGGTTGAGCAGGTTATAGACACTGGCCGAGAGTTCCAGCCCCCGGCTCACCGGTTGACCCATCAAGGTCAGGTTCACCAGGCCGTACCCGGGAACCCGCCCTCCCAAGACGGTCCGACGAACGCTCAGGAATCGGAACTCGCCCCCGGCGTGCGCCCGGTCCCGCAACAACCCCACCGAGACACCGATCCGTCCCACATGCGACGGAGAGTTTACCGGAGCAAGGTCCTGCTCCGCATCGCGCACATGCTGCAGTGCGTAACTCGCTCGGGCGGCAACCGGACCGGCGGAGCCCTCGGCCTCGAACTCGATCCCGGTGGAGCGTACCCGATTGAGATTGCCGAAGACCAGAAGGCCATCGGTGGAATCACTGTAGATGCTGATCAGCCGGGAGGCATCGAAGTGATAGAGTGACACCGTGCCGCGGAGGGTCCGGGCCAACTGCCGTTCGGCAACAAACTCATAGCTCTGGATGGTCTCGGGACGGAGCCTGCCGCTCGGCTTCTGCGTCAGGCCGCCATCCTGGCTGTACAGCTCGTACAGGTTGGGGGCACGGAAGGCACGGCCATACAGCGCCTTCAGGGTCGTGGCGTCATCGAGATTGAAAATCAGGGCCGCCCGGGGGTTAGTGGTCCCGCCAAAGGTCTCGTAGGCATCGTGGCGCAGCCCGGCATTGAGCAGCAGCGACGGGGCGATGCGAAACTCGTCTTGAACGAACAGCGCCCACACCTGCGAGCTACGATGGTCTTCCAGGTAGCTCTGGTACGGCTCCACGTCGTACAGCGCCTGATCCTGACGGAAGTTCGCGCGGAACTCGCCGCCGATGACGACCTTGTGCCGCTGGCCGATCGGTCGCACGTACTGCGCATCAAGCGAACCCCAGTCCCCGCTCTGCAGGTCGCGCTGGACCACGTCGTCATAGGGGTAGGTGCCGGTATAGCGGTGGCGGTCATACGCCACGGTCACGTTGAGGCGAGAGAGATCGGCAAAAGGATGGTCGTAGCGGGCGAAGGCAAAGGCGTGGCCATCTCGCGTGATGAGCCGGGGGTCGTCGAAGGTGGTCTCGAACGATGCGGTCGGGACTTCCTTCTTGCGGCCCTGGATGCCGGCCTCGAAGCTCCATCCGCCGGAGGTCAGCTTGGCGAATGCGTCGGCGGTGCGATCGCCATCCAGGCCGACCGCGAGTCCGTTGTTGGTCTCCGGTGTGTCGAACTCGGGAAAGTACAGGTCGGCTCCGCTGGTGCGGTACAGGCCGCCTCCGATCAGGAACTCGATTCCGCTCGGCACGCGCCGGCCATACGTCGCGCGCGCACGATAAGCCCCAAAGGTCCCCGCGTCGGCTCGCACCTCCCCACCTTGCAGCGACCGGCCATTCCGGGTGATCACGTTGATGACCGCGTAGAACGCGTTGGTCCCGTACAGCGACGAAGCGGCCCCGCGGATGATTTCCACCCGCTCCACCGCGCTCAGATCCAAGGCCGACTCGGTGCCCACATAGGCCGCATCGGCCACGTTGTCGTTGAGACGATGCCCGTCAACCAGCAACAGAATGCGGGTGTTATAGTCCCCGGGCAGAGTGAACCCGCGCACCGCGACATAGGTGTAGTTGCGATCGTAGCTGGTGAAGAAGCCGCGGACGCTGTTCAGAACCTCGGCCAGCGTGCGGTAACCGAACCGTTGGATCTCTTCCTGGGTGATGACGCTGATCGATGCCGGGGCTTCTCGAGGATCTTGGTCGTACTTGGAGGCGGCAGAAACTCGGGGCACCTCCTGAAACAGGGCTGCCTCCCCGAGCACGTCCGCGGGGGCGTCGGGTTCTTGGCCGAGCGCCGATACGGCCGAAATCCACGCCCCCGCAAGCAGGAGCAGCGTCGGCCGGATCACCTGCCAGGCACTATCGGCGGAGCCACGCCGGGACACAATTCCTCGCATAACGCAGCACCGCCCTGACCTGGGGGGAAAGCAAGTACAGAATCGGAGCGCAGTTAGTCGTTTGCGGGATGCAGATTTTGCAGTTTGTATGCCAAGACAGCAGTGAGGAGTGAGAAGTAAGGAGTGAGAAGTAAGGAGTGAGGAGCGAGGAGTAAGGAGGGAGGAGGAGCAGCTGATAGCTGTTAGCTGATAGCTGTTCGCTGTTCGCTGATAGCTGTTAGCTCAGTTCGGTGGCGCCTCCCTACGATCGATTTCGGTTACTCCTCTCACCCGACGAACCGCTTTCATGACTTTCCCCAGGTGTGGGAGGTTGTCCACCTCGACAAAGATGGT
>JBIOUY010000101.1:0-9592 GCA_044867445.1 Gemmatimonadales bacterium | reverse complement strand
CGCCCAGACTCTCGGCCAGGAGCATGGCGATGGAGTAGGCCTCTTCGCCGGAGGCGCACCCGGCACTCCAGACTCGAATCGACTGGGTCGCTTCGGGAGGTCCGATGATAGCTGGAATCACGTTGCTCGTGAGGTATTCCCAGGCTGGAGGATCTCTAAAAAAGTTGGTGACGTTGATCAGGATGGTGTTGAACAGCCGAGTAAACTCCTCGGGGTCAACCTGGAGGTAATCCAGATAATTGGAGAATCCGGAGACTCCGATAGTCTGCATGCGAACCAGGGTCCGCCGCATGAGGCTGGACCGCTTGTACGCGGTGAAATCGAAGCCCCGGCTCACCTTCAGGTAGGAGAGCAGGTTTTCGAACTCCTGAAGTGTGGCGGCATCCTCCGGCAGTACCCTTTGCTGGGGAGGCGTTGACCGAGGCTTCGTCATGCGGCCGTCTCGTCGGCGAGTAGGACCAGGGCTTCCGCAATCTGGCCCAGCGGGAGGACGTGTTCCACTAACCCCGCGTGGATGGCGGATCCTGGCATGCCGAAGAACTCCGAGGTGGACTCGTCCTGGACCAAGACGGTGCCTCCCGACAGCTTGACGACGTTGGCGCCACCGGCGCCGTCGCGCCCCATGCCGGTGAGCACCACCGCAATCGCCCGGGGCCCGAAGCTCATCGCTAACGACTCGAACAGCCGATCGGCGGAGGGACGGACGAAGTTCACTGGAGGAAGTTGCGAGAGTGCCATGGTCCCTTCAGCGTCCACCGTCAGATGGGAGTTGGGCGGAGCCACGTATACTGCGCCCGGTTCGATGTGATCGCCACTCACCGCTTGCCGCACCGACAACCTGGTGCGCCGGCTGAGGATCTCGACCAGATGGCTGCGGCTGGTGGGAATCGTGTGCAGCACGATCAGAATCGCCGCCGGAAAGTCAAATGGCAGGCAGGAGAGGATCTGGCTTAGGGCCCTGAGCCCACCGGCGGACGAGGCCATCCCGATCACCCGAGCTGTCGTCGAGTAGGGGTGTCCGGTGCGGCTCACAGCCCCGGTCATCACGAGCGCCTGCCGGACGCCGGCGGTCTGAGCATCGTCTTGGGCTCGGCGGTCTCCTTCTCTGCAACGTCACCAGGATCGTCCGCCGTCCCAGTCAAGAGCAACCGCTGGATCGATTCGGAATCGCGCTCAGCCTCTGCCATGGCCTCCGCGAACCGTTTGGCTGCCTCCGGGAGCCCACGAGCCTTCATCCGGGCGCCAAGACGGCGGGCCAGCTCCGCCTTCTCCTGGAGCGTTCGCATGGCCGACCAAAGGGAGGATTCCAGCTTGGCCGACTGGGCTGTGAGCATGCCCTCGGCGCTGTAGCCGTGGCCGACGTGACAGCGGTAGCGAACAACCTCACCTTCCTGCAACTCCCAAAGCGCACCTCCACAGTCGGGGCAGGTGAGCGGGGTGGGCGGTCCTCGGAGGATGTGCTCCTCGAGATCACTGGTCCCGCGAGCCGTAGGATCCGGCGGATCGACCGGATGGGGAGACATGGGGAGAACTCCTTCCTCCAGCACCGCGGTGGACTCGGACACTAATCGGGTGAGGAGTGGTCCGAGCCCGGCGGCAGACTCGACATGATCGACCGACACCAGCTGCATCGCATGCGACGGCATGTCTCCGAAGAGGGCGTCTTCGGGGCGCTGCACCACTGCCAGCCCACCACACTCCTTGATGACTCGCAATCCGTCGGTGCCATCATCGAGCGTGCCCGACAATAGGACTCCGATCAGGCGCGGTCCGTAGCTGCGGGCCGCGGTCCGGAAGAGAGGATCGATGGCGGGGCGATGTCCGTTTTCCTTGGGGCCGCGGGAAAGCTGGATCCGGTCACGGTTGACCAGGAGATGTCGCTCCGGAATGGAGACGTAGATCTGCCCCGGGCGAATCCGCTCACCATCGATGGCGTGAGCGGCTGGGAGATGGCCGACCCGGCTCAGGATCCGGGGGAGCGCGCTGATGCTGTGGGCCGGAAAATGGTGGACGATCAGGATGGCGGCGGGGAGGTCTGCTGGTATATCAGGAATCACCCGCGTGAGGGCTTCGACCCCACCCGCGGAGAATCCAACGACGATGACAATGTGTCCGGGCATGGACCTGCCTTCCCGGCATTGCTATGCAGACTGACTTGTGGCTGGTTGGACCCTCCGGCCGCAAGAGCGCTTACCCGAAACTACATCCAAAAACCTTCCGGCGCAAAACGTTGTATCTTTTTGCTAGATCGATGACTCGACGCGCCCAGGAGGTCTGAAATGCAGGCCGATACGCTGGCCGCCGCGGCCACGTCCACCGATACTTTTCCGATCAACGGAACCGATTTTATCGAGTTCTACGTCGGGAACGCCAAACAGGCCAGTCACTACTACCGGTCGGCGTTTGGGTTTGAGCTGCTGGCCTACCGGGGGCCCGAGACCGGGACCCGCGACCGGGCCAGCTATCTCCTCCAGCAGAACAAGGTTCGGCTGGTCCTGACGACACCACTTTCCCCCGACCATCCCATTGCCGCCCACATCCAACGTCACGGCGATGGCATCCGAGACATCGCGCTGTGGGTGGACGACGCCCGCGAAGCCTTTCAGGTTGCGGTCGAGCGGGGGGCGCGAGCGGCCCAGGAGCCGACGGTGCTGCGGGACGATGAGGGCGAGGCCGTGGTCGCCGGGATTCATACCTACGGCGACACGATTCACAGTCTGGTGGAGCGGCGGAACTATCGGGGCCTGTTTCTACCGGGCTTCCAGGCTGTGACCAGTCGGTTCAACCCAGCTCCGATTGGGCTCCTGCATGTGGATCACTGCGTGGGCAACGTCGAGCTTGGCGCGATGAATACCTGGGTCAAGTTCTACCAGGACGTCATGGGTTTCCGCAACCTGATCTCGTTCGATGACAAGGACATCTCCACCGAGTACAGCTCGCTCATGTCCAAAGTGGTCGCGAGCGGGAACGACCGGATCAAGTTCCCCATCAACGAGCCGGCCCAGGGGAGGAAGAAATCGCAGATCGACGAGTACCTCGAGTTTTATCGAGGACCTGGAGTCCAGCACCTGGCCATCGCGACCAACGACATCGTGCAGACGGTGACCGCTTTGCGGGATCGCGGGGTGGAGTTCCTGCGAGTGCCAACCACCTACTACGACACCGTGTTAGACCGGGTCGGGAAAATCGACGAGGACCTCGAGCCGCTCAAGGAGCTCGGTATCCTGGTCGACCGGGACGATGAAGGCTATCTGCTTCAGATCTTCACCAAGCCGGTGGAAGATCGCCCAACCCTGTTCTACGAGATCATTCAGCGTAAGGGCGCCCGGAGTTTCGGGAAGGGAAATTTCAAGGCTCTGTTCGAGGCGATCGAGCGGGAGCAGGAGCTGAGGGGGAATTTGTAGAAGGTCGCGGGTCACGGGTCGCGGGTCTCGAGCACCATGGTTTAGCCATCAGAGACCCGTGACTCGCAGCCCGCGACTCTCAAGGAGAGTACAATGCCGATCTATCACACCCTGGGCCAAATCCCGCGCAAGCGCCACATCGCGTTTCGCAAGCCGAGCGGGGGGATCTACGCCGAAGAGCTGATGGGGCACGAGGGGTTCACGGGAACCTCGTCTCTCCTGTATCACACCTATCCGCCGACCACGGTGAAATCGGCCCGCCGGCTGCGGGAGACGGCCTACGAGGCCGACTCCGATACGGCGCTGCGACACCGCCACTTCCGCACCTCGCAGGTGAAGAAGGGCGGAAGCCCCACTCTCGACCGGATGCCGCTGCTGTTCAACCAGGACATCGCGATGCTGTACGTCGAGCCGGACGAGAACGACGCCCATTTCTATCGCAACGCGCAGGCGGATGAGCTGGTCTACGTCAGCAAGGGCAGCGGGACGCTGGAGACCGTGTTCGGGGATCTCCCGTACCACGAGGGAGACTACCTGGTGATCCACCGGGGAATTCTGCATCGCTGGCGTCTGGACCTGGCAGGTGAGCCCACCAAGCTGCTGGTCTTCGAGAGCCGCGGCCATGTGCGCTGGCCCAAACGGTATCGCAACGAGTTCGGCCAACTCATCGAGGGCGCACCCTACAGCGAGCGCGATATCCGGCGGCCGTCCACTCTCCGAACGCACGACGAGAAGGGCGATTTTCCCATCCTGGTGAAGCAGTACGACGGGCTCAACGAGATCATCCTGGACCACCATCCCTTCGACGTCGTAGGATGGGATGGGTACTTCTACCCCTGGGCGTTTAACATCCACGACTTCGAGCCGATCGTCGGACGAGTGCACCAGCCTCCCCCGGTGCACCAGACCTTCCAGGGCGACGGATTCGTGGTCTGCAGCTTCTGCCCCCGCCCGTACGACTTCCATCCCGAGGCTGTGCCGGCGCCGTACAACCACAGCAATGTGGACTCCGACGAGGTGCTCTATTACGCCTCGAGCGAGTTCATGAGCCGAAAGGGAATCGAGTTCGGGAGCATTACCCATCATCCGGACGGGATTCCCCACGGGCCGCATCCGGGGCGCGCGGAGGCGAGCATCGGGGCCAAATACACCGACGAGCTGGCTGTGATGATGGACAGCTTTCGCCCGCTCAAGGTGGCCAAGGCCGCGGTGGCGATCGAGGATCCGGGCTACCACAAGTCGTGGCTCGACGCGCAGCACGCGCAGTTCAACCCGCCCACAACCTGAACAGCGTGAACGGTGAAAGGTGAAAAGTGAACGGTGGAATAGGGCGGGCACCGATGGCCCTTTTCACTTTTCACTGTTCACGTTTCACGTTCGTGAGATCAGATCGCTCTTCAGATCTCGCACGTCCGGACACCCACACAGCGCCAGGGTAAGATCGAGCTCTGCTCGCATAATCTGAAGCACATGGCGTACCCCTGCCTCGCCGCCCACGGCCAGGCCCCACAGGATGGGTCGGCCGAGCAGCACCGCGCGGGCGCCTAAGGCGAGTGCCTTCACGATGTCGGTGCCCCGCCGCACCCCACCGTCCAACAGCACCTCGATCTCATCACCCACAGCTTCCACGATCTCGGGCAGTGCCTCAATCGAGGGTACGGCAGTATCGAGTTGGCGTCCACCATGGTTCGAGACGATGACCGCCTTGGCCCCGTGTTCCGCAGCCAGGCGGGCGTCATCGGCCCGCAGGACCCCCTTGACGATGACCGGCAGCCGGGTGATCGATCCCAGCCAGTCGAGGTCCTTCCAGGTCAGCGCAGGATTGATCATCGTGGCAAAGTGGGCGGCCATAGCCGAGGTGTCCGGTGCCTCCGGAAGCCGTTCTAGCCCGGCAGGCAGGTTCGCCAGCATCAGCTCCGGCGGAAGGCGAAACCGGTGGCGCAGGTCGCGCTCCCGCTGCCCCAGGACTGGAGCATCCACCGTAAGGACCAGGGCATCGAAGCCCGCCGCTTCCACTCGCTGGACCAGCTCACGTGACAGCCCCAGGTCTCGGTAGACATAGAGCTGAAACCAGAGTGGCGCAGGGCTGGCCAGCCGGACGGCCTCGAGGGGACGGTTGGATACGGTGCTGAGCACCAGGGTGACCCCTTCGAGCCCGGCTGCTCGGGCAGTGGCCACTTCGCCGTCGGGGTGCGCCAACCCATGCAGCGCGGTGGGCGCAATCAAGACTGGAAAGGGAATGGACCGGCCCAGCAGCGTGGTGGCAAGCTGACGGCGACTCACATCGACCAGCACCCGGGGGCGAAGGCGCAGACGTTCGAACCCAGCCCGGTTCTCCCGTAGGGTGATCTCATCCATCGCGCCGCCAGCGTAGTAATCGAAGGCGGCCGGGCCGAGCGCGGCTTGGGCGGCCGCTTCGTAATCGTAGAGGCTGAGCAGCTCGGGCATAGGGTGCCCTAAGTTTCCGGCCGACAGACGCAGGGTCAAGAAGGTGACGCAGGGAGGAAGTTTCGTGGACCAACCGCTGTGGGTGCCACGTCCGGAAGCGATCCGGCGAGCCAATCTGACCGCATTTCTGGAGCACATTCGCCGCGTGCGACCACCGGGCACGGATCAGGTCACCGATTACCCCACGCTGTATCGGTGGTCGGTCGAGCATGCCGAGTCCTTCTGGCCAGAGGTCTGGCGCTTCTGCGGCGTCGTGGCCGACGACAGGCCGGGTGGCCCACCGTGGGAAGAAGTGGTCGTGGGTCTCGATCGGATGGCCCCGCCCGATCCCGCTCTCGGCCCGCGCTGGTTTCCGGGAGCGCGGCTCAATTTTGCGGAGAATCTGCTCCGCTTCGATGATGAGCGTCTCGCGCTGGTGTTTTGGAACGAGCTGGGACACCAAAGGTCGCTGAGTTACCGGGAGCTGCGGGCCGAGGTCAGCGCACTTGCCGCCGCACTCCGCCGGCTGGGGATCTCCAGCGGCGACCGAATCGCGGGCTTCCTGCCCAATCTCCCCGAGACGATCGTAGCGATGCTCGCCACCACCAGCCTGGGCGCGATCTGGTCTTCCTGCTCGCCCGACTTCGGCGCGCATGGAGTGCTCGATCGGTTCGGCCAAATCCAGCCGAGGGTCCTCTTTTGTGCCGATGGCTACCGGTATGCCGGAAAGGAAATCGACACGTTGGTGCGGGTACGCGAGGTCCGGGAGAGGATTCCAGAGATCGAGCGAGTAGTGGTGGTGCCGTATCTGCGGAAGGACCCCGCGCTGGAGTCGATCCCCTCAGCATCGCTCTGGGACGATTTCGTGGGCTCGGAACGCGACCCAGCCGGAGCGCTTCGGTTTGCCCGTCTCCCGTTCGACCATCCGGTGTACATCATGTACTCCTCCGGCACCACGGGACTCCCCAAGTGCATGGTGCATGGCGCTGGAGGTACCCTGATTCAACATCTGAAGGAACTGGTTCTGCATACCGATCTCACCCGAGACGATCGGATCTTCTATTTCACGACCTGTGGCTGGATGATGTGGAATTGGCTGGCCTCGAGCCTCGCTGTCGGCGCCACGATAGTGCTCTATGACGGAGCGCCGCTCAGTCCGGCGCCGATCCTGTGGGACATGGCGGAGCGGCAACGGGTGACTGTGTTCGGGACCAGCGCCAAGTACCTGGCGCTCTCAGAAAAAGAGGGTCTGGAGCCCGGTCGGACCCACGATCTCTCCGCCCTCCGGGCCGTCCTTTCCACCGGGAGCCCTCTCGCGGGTCACAGCTACGACTACGTCTATCGCTCCATCAAGCGCGATGTCCATCTTGCGAGCATCAGCGGCGGTACCGACATCATTTCCTGCTTCGCGCTGGGCAATCCGATCGCACCAGTCTGGCGAGGGGAGTTGCAAACCCGGGGACTGGGAATGGCTGTCGATGTCTTTGACCCGCAGGGCAGGCCACTTCGCGCTCGGGAAGGGGAGCTGGTCTGCACTCGGCCGTTTCCCAGCATGCCCGTCGCGTTTTGGAACGATCCAGAGGCTTCCAAGTATCGGTCGGCGTACTTCGGGACCTATCCCAACGTCTGGCGCCACGGCGATTGGGCCCGCCTCACCGAGCATGATGGGCTGGTCATTCTCGGGCGAAGCGATGCCACCCTCAACCCAGGCGGGGTGCGCATTGGGACGGCCGAGATTTATCGCCAGGTGGAGCAGCTCCCGGAGGTCGTCGAGAGTCTGGTCGTGGGGCAAGACTGGGAGGGGGATGTTCGCATCGTCTTGTTCGTGCGCTTGCGCGATGGTCTCACACTGGATCCAGGGCTGGTCGAACGGATCCAAGGCCAGGTGCGGCAACACACCAGCCCTCATCACGTTCCCCGTAAGATCTTGCAGGTAAGTGACATTCCCCGGACCATCAGCGGCAAAATCACTGAATTGGCGGTACGCGAGGTGATCCATGGCCGCCCGGTCGAAAATCTGGAGGCCCTAGCGAATCCGGCCGCGTTAGAGCAATTTCGCGGTCGGCAGGAGCTGAGGTCGTGACCGGGTCCCTCGGTTAGAAGCCCGACTGGGGGAAGGGTGTCCGGAATACTGGACCCCCAATTGTGATCCATGACCTAGTCGGCCCACCCTTGCTCTGGTAGCTTTTGGCGTCGAACTTTCCTGTAGGATGAATGCCCGCGGCTTACAGGCAACGGCGGCAGCGCCCTGAGCGGGCAGGGCTCCGGCCGCCCCACGAGGTATACCTATGAGAGCGCTTTGGATCCTGGCAGCGGCGGCCTCGCTGGCCGCATGCCACCACCAAACCGAAGACGAGATGGGAGCCGCTCCCCAGCGGGACACCACGGCGGTGACGCGTGATACGACCGGCGCGAAGCCGGCTGATACCACCCAGGTCACTCCGCCGGCCGCCCCGGCTCCGACCCCGGCCGACACGGGGATGAAGGCCGATACCACCAAGACCGATACCACCAACATCAATCCCAACCAGCCTCAGCCGGCCACTCCGGACACCAGCGGCGCTGCGGCTCCCGCTCCGGCTCCGGCTCCGGCCCCGACTCCGAGCCCGACCGACACCAGCATGACCAAGGACACTGGTGCGGTATCTGCACCCAGTGTGGACACGAGCTCGACCAGGACGGGCGGCGACAGCAGCTACTCGAAGTAGCGGGCCTCGTGGCCCGATGCGGGCAGGCCCCGGAGACCTTCCGGGGCCTTTCGTATGTCCCCCTGAGGAAGGCCGGGGATGGCGCTGACCCAAGTGACCCGTACCTATCTGGAGATGACTTCCCCGGAGGAGCTGCGCGCGGTGCCACAGCCCGAGCCGCAGCCACGCATCGAGGAAGTGCGCGACTGTCCCGTCTCCTTCTTCCGCTACCTCTACGCCGAGGTGGGCCGCGCTTTTCATTGGACCGACCGGTTGGGCTGGAGCGATGATACGGTACGGCGACATCTGGCATCGCCGGACGTCTTCCTCTGGCTGATGACGTGGCAGGCCGCCCCCGCCGGCTATTTCGAGCTCAAGCGCCATGAAGACGACTCGGTCGAGGTCGCGTACTTCGGCTTGCTCCCGGAGTACATCGGCCGGGGATGGGGCAAACACCTCCTGGTGGAAGCGGTTCGGGCAGCGTGGGCGCTTCGCCCCCGGCGGGTGTGGCTCCATACCTGTACTCTCGATCATCCAGCGGCCCTGCCCAACTACGTGCAGCGGGGATTCCGTCAGTTCCGCCAGGAGAACTACCTGGTGGAGATCCCCAGTCGAACTCCTCGAATCTCGTCATAGGTCAAGACCCTCGACCCAGGACCTTCATGTGAGCTGCATCGCGGCCCGAGGCAACTTCGGGGCGCATCGTTGCGCCGTATTCCCGGAACCCCGGCCGGTCGTGGCGGCCGGCCGCATGAGGGGATGGCGCCATGGCCAGACTCGCGCTTCCCGGGGCCGCACTCGTCCTGCTGACGTTCGCGTGCTTGGGGACACCCCAGTCCGGGCCGCGCCGCCCTCGGATTTCTCCGGAGGAAACCGGCGCGGCTCGATCCGCGACCGAGCGGAGCTCGGTAGCCACTGAGGCGACCTCTCCCAACCGCGAAGCAGCCGCCCTGACTCCACTAGTTCAGGACGCCATGCAGTTCCCCGGCGCGCATTCGGCACTGGTTCCAGCAGGGCCACAGGCGGCGCACATCCACGTCCTGTGGCGGTTCATGTGGCTCACCAGCGCCGTGG
>JBIOUY010000100.1:0-7641 GCA_044867445.1 Gemmatimonadales bacterium | reverse complement strand
GGTCGTACGCGGTATTACCCGGCCGTTGGGCCGGCTATCCCCCACCGAAAGTCATGTTCCTCACGTGTTACGCACCCGTCCGCCACTGAACCGGAGTTGCCCCCGGCCCCGTTCGACTTGCATGTGTTAGGCACGCCGCCAGCGTTCGTCCTGAGCCAGGATCAAACTCTCCAATGATTGGAAAATTCGAACAGCTCGGTCGAACGACCTGATTCTGTCGTCCGAATCACGTTGATCAGAGTTAAACCCTACCTGGACAGGCTCTGTGCCAGATCCAGATCAGAGGGTCCGCACTCCATCACTTCTAGCTCACATCACTTGTCAAAGAGCAAAGGGCCGACTGAAGTGTTTCGTCGGTAGCCCTCTATACTAGCTGCCATGGAGGCTCGGGTCAAGCCAAAGATCGGTCGCCACCGCATCATCGCGAAGTCGCCGCCGAAGCTCACTGAGTTCGGCCCCTGACCTCACCACCGCGGATGTCAACGGGAGGACTGACGGAGATCTGAACCTGGTCTTCGCCGCCCCACCGCCACCCGAAACCCACCAACGGGCTTCCTCCACCATACCGAAAATATACCGAATCCCACCTGAAAGCTCAAGCCCTGCGCTCAGTTACACTGTGCGGCGCAGCGGTATCCGGTAACGGTTCGGTCAGTTTCGAGGGACGCAATCTTAACAGACGGGTTCCGGCCTCGCAAGCCCGTGCTATAGCTCTTTGGCCGGTCCGATGCCTCGCCCAAGCCCGGAGCAGTTCGCTAAGTTCCCTCCGCTCGTTCGTTGGAAGCTTGAGTCGGAAGCTGTCCCGACACCCGTCAGAAATGCCGGTAGATCCCCCAAGGTGCGTCGCGGCGTGCGCGCGCTACTCTCATCGGAGAATGCTCCAACCGGGTGACGCACGACACCACAGCGATCGAGCACGGTGGATACGTTGCCCACTACCCGCCAGAGCTCATTGCGGTCGGGATGTTGCGCGCGCCATCGCACCCGTCTCGACCCGCCGCACCGATAGTCGAGAGAAGGAGGCGCCAATGCCGAAGCTTTCCTCCCTGGACGATCTGCTCGTCCACGAAATGCAGGACATCTATAATGCCGAGGGTCAGATCCTGAAGGCGCTTCCCAAGATAGTCAAGGCAGCGTCCAACCCCGACCTCAAGCGTGCATTCGAGGAGCATCGAGTGCAGACCGAGGGTCAGGTCGATCGGCTGGAACAGGCCTTCAAGCTGCTCGGCGTGCCCGCTAAGGGCCGGAAGTGTGATGGGATGGCCGGCCTGCTCGAAGAGGGCAAGAAAGTCATGGAGCAGGAGGCCGAGGAGTCGGTTCTGGACGCCGCTCTGATCGCCGCCGCTCAGAAGGTGGAGCACTACGAGATTGCCAGCTATGGGTGCATCTGCACCTACGCCGAGATGCTCGGATACGATCAGGTGCATGAGCTGTTGGGGCAGACGCTGGATGAGGAAGAGACCACCGATCAGAAGCTGACCGCCCTGGCCGAGACGGTCATCAATCCCGAGGCGGAAGGGGCGGAGATCAACGACGAAGAGGAAGAGGAAGCTTCCCCAGGGAGAGGTTGAGACTCCTCCCCCAAGGGTAGCCCCGGATTAGAAGGCAGGATCGGAGCGGACGGTGGAGTCCTGGCTGCGGGGCCGAGCCAGCAGTCGCTCCGCGAAATCCACCCGTTCGCTAAGCTCGGAGACTTCGGCCCGCAGGGTCTCCAACTCCTCGAGGACCTCTTGGGGAACTGCCGTGTGAAGCTCCGGGTGCTCCGGGTCCCAGCGGCTCACCAGGCGCTTGTCTGCGTCGCGGAAGGAACCGCTGGCCACCAGGATTACGTCATAGAGGTACCAGATCCCCAATCCGCCGAGGGTGGCGAGCATGAGGACCCCGGTGCCGGTCTTGCCTACATAGAAGCGGTGCCCGCCGAACGGTCCCAGCAGGACGGCCAGCGCGAGGGTCACCCCCCGCGACCTCTCGGATGGGGCGCGGGGTTCCAGGTCAGGGCGCATGTGGCCCAATCTCCTCGGTCCGGTGAGTCGTGTCCACGGAGCGCGCCCGCCAGGATTCGAACCTGGGACCCACAGCTTAGAAGGCTGTTGCTCTATCCACCTGAGCTACGGGCGCATGTTGAACGACAAGAACTTAGGTAGAGCCGCCTAGCTTGGCGAGTCCGTGGTAACACTGGTGGTAACAAACTTCGCGAGCCGATCGGCCAGCGCCTCCCGGAAATCCTCCACCCGATACTCTACCACTTACGGAAAGGCCTCACCGACGGTAAGTTCTCGGCGCCCCCTCACAACTTAGGGTGCCCAGATGGGTACCGCAGCCGAGCGATCCGCCGAACGGGTCGTGCTGGTTGTCGAAGATGACGCCACTGTGCGCCAGTACATGGCCCGCGTGCTGAGAGACGCGGGCTTTCGTGCGCTCGTCAGTCAGGATGGCAAAGAAGCCATGGACCTTCTCACGTCACTCGGGCCATCGGTGGTGTGGCTGGTTGTGAGTGACATCGGGATGCCGCGAGTAACCGGGGTCGAGCTGGCGGCGGCAGTAAGCCAGCGGTGGCCTGGGCTCCGGGTCCTCCTCGTTTCGGGGCTACCCCCGGGTGAGTGGAACGGTCCCTTCTTGGCCAAGCCGTTTACACCCGAGACGCTCATCGCCACTGTCCGCAAGCTCTTGCCGACTCCAGAAGAGCCCGCATACAAGCCGGCAAGCTGGACCGCTCCGACCGAGGAGAAGACTCTCCCGTCTAAGATTCCCTAGCAACCTGAAGGCAGTCTTCGCGCGGGAGTTCGTGCGCCTTCTCGGGCGTCTGTCTGGTAGCCTTGAGCTATCTGCGTCCTACCCACCCCGGTTCCCCGCGGCGAGTCCCCTCGGCTGGGCACTCTCCACGCGGTGCAATACCCCCGCGAAACTGAAAGTCATCTTCGCTCATGGTTCGCCCAGAGGTCCGCAGTTCCTCCTGCTCGGCCGTTAGGAGGGACTCGAGACGCCGGGCTGGCGTCCACATCCGCGCGGGTACCGTGGGGTGATGGTCGGCGGCTTCCCGCTTGAGCTGAGCTTCCCGCCGGCGATTGGCTCCACTGCGACGCTTGGGCACAGCCTCCCCCTTCTTGCTCCATACTGGGACTTGCAGGCTGAGGGATGAAGTGGCTTGCATCACCCATAGCACAGGTCGTTCCTCCTAGGCTCCAGTCGAGCAGCTCTCCTCGTGGGGAGGGTCTCTGGTAGCCTGCAAGGCTGCCCAGGAGCCCGCGTGCGCCTCAACGGGCACCCTGTTCAATAGAGTTGAGCGCGTCCTTGACGGCCTCAGCGCATGCCTTACGCGGGTCTTGGAAGACCTTGCTCAGAGATCGATGGACGACATACACAGGCTCGCCGGCATACAGATCCGCCTGCTCCTGCACGAGCCACTGATGCTTCCTGGCATCGGCTCGATACCCCTGGCTCACGCGATCGACAACGTGTTTCCGCTCGCCGACGGTGGGCCACAGGTCGGCGGACGTCTCCTGCAGACGGTCATCCAGTCGGCGGCGCAGCTCCAGTTTTGTCACAGATCACTCCTTTGACTCGTTCCAGGTCCTCAGTCTCACGACAAGTCATCGACTGAGTAATTCGATACTAGGCCGTCGATGATGCGCCGGCCGAACTCACAACATCCCGTGATGGCCGATTCTTCTGTGGGGTAGGTGCAAGAGCCGCAGTAGGCCCGCAAGTCCGTGTGGCGGCCAATCAAGAGATCAAGGGTCCAGCGTCCGGAGCCACGTATCTGGAACGTGCGAGCCGTGATGGTGAAGCCCTTGTACAAGACGGGATTCAGCTGCAGGCCTGGGTAGAGGACTCTTGAAGTATACTGAATTGTACCGTGGGGTATGTGTGGTTCGACCTCGACGCCAAGCGGCGGCACGTCCTCTCTAGGCGTAGCGATGGCAGAGAAGAGCAAGAAACAAGATAGGAAGCTGGAACGGCTCTTGAGCGAGAGCGCCGCGTTGCGAGAGACGGCGGAGGAGCTGGCGGGGGAGGTGGCCCGCCTCCGTGAGGAGATCGAGCGGGACCAGCCGGGAGCAAAAGAGCGACGGAAGAGGCAGCGACGGAAGGGTCAATGACGAGGCCGCCCAGCGCGGCTGGACCTCGAGGGGGATCGTGGCCAAACGGAGGGCAGACCCCTATTCGCCGCAGACCGTCTGGTACAAGGTGAAGAATCCCGCCTATACACAAGGCGAGGGCCGGGGCGACCTGTTCCACCAGCGGCACCGGTGAGGGTTCATGCGCGTCGGTTCTAGGACGCCCAGAATGGCCAGGCCGCGAGGTGGAAATGAACCCTCGCGGTAGCAGCCGTGGTAACGACACTCCCTGGCAATGCTGGCGCTGGCTGGCGCTGCTCCCCCGCTAAGTTATTCAAAACAAACACCCGCCGGTGCTGACTGGCGGGTGTCTTTCGCTTAGAACGCTGTTGCTCTATCCACCTGAGCTACGGGCGCTCGAAATGCCCAGAAATTAGAGTGGCCGGGAAGGCTTCGAGAGTCCGAAGCTCTTGCGGGTTGGCCCGGCAGGGGTAGCTTCTCCGGCATCACCCATCTCACATCCCCAGCCATTCACCCGACTCCCATGGCTCACGCGACCAAGCCGGAGCGCAGGCCTCTCGTGCTGGTCGTGGACGACGAGCCGCTGATGCTACCGCTGATCGCCCGAATTCTGAGAGAGAACGGTTACGAGGTGCAGGTGGCAGCCCACGGGCTGGCGGCCAAGCAGATCCTCACCAGCGGAATGGTCGCACCGGATCTGGTCCTCACCGATCTCAGGATGCCGCACCTCGATGGCCTGCAGCTGGGTCGAGCGGTCGCCGAGCTTCTGCCCTCCGTGCCGGTCGCATACATGTCGGCCTACGATTCGGGCTTGTCCGAGCTGCCCGCGGAGGTGCTGCGGGACTACTTCCTCGCGAAGCCCTTCTCCCCTGACTCGCTGCTTGCTCTAGTGCGGCGTTGCCTCGGGCGATCCGGACACTGACCCGCCGCGGACTCCCGCCAACCTTTCCAGTACTCGAATTCCGTGGGACCCGCTTGACGGCTGCTTGATAGATGACCGCGACCATCAGGCGTTCGCCGGGTACCACTCCGAACCCTGAAGGAGGTCAACATGTCCGCCAGAATCCCTTGGCGATTGATGACGCTTGCGGCCGCGATGGCGCTTGGCGTCGCGGCGTGTGCGTCCGAAGAGGCTCCGACCGGGCCGTCGACGACTCCGGCTCTAGCGACGATACCAGCGTACACTGCGGTCGACCTGGGCACGCTGGGTGGGGCGAACAGCCAGGCGTTTGCCATTAACGCCGCTGGCCAGGTGGTGGGCTATAGCGACGCAGCCGGAGGAGGGCACGCCTTTCTCTGGTCCAAGGGTGTCATGACGGATCTGGGTACCCTGGGCGGAATTTCCAGCCGTGCCTTTGGCATCGACTCAGCCGGTAGAGTTGTGGGTGGCGCGGCGACTGCAGGGTCGCAGGGCAACACTCACGCCTTCCTATGGACCAAGGGGGTCATGCGGGACCTGGGCACGCTGGGCGGCACTTTCAGCGAGGCGCACGCCATCAACCCGTCGGGCAAAGTGGTTGGTTACAGTACCACCGTGCAGGGGCACTATCATGCTTTCCTTTGGCAAAACGGGGTCATGAAGGATCTGGGGACGCTAGGTGGCGGCTATAGTCAGGCCTTCGGCATCGGCCCCTTGGGCGAGGTCGTGGGTGAGAGCAAGACGGCGGCAGGGCGCATCCACGCGTTTCTCTGGTCCAACGGCAAGATGACCGATCTGGGAACGCTGGGCGGCAACAAGAGCCAGGCCTACGGCATCAACCGTGATGGCCGAGTGGTGGGAGCAAGCACAAAGCCGGGAGGTGTGCTCCACGCGTTTCTCCGCAAGAACGGCGTGATGACCGACATGGGCACGCTGCCCGGGAAAACGACCAGCGCAGCCTTTGGCCTCAACGCGGCCGGAGAAGTGGTGGGAACGAGTGGAAGCCGAGCCTTTCTCTGGGTGCAGGGCTCGATAAAGGACCTCGGCACACTCGGCGGAGCGTTCGCCCAAGCGTTCGCGATCAATCCCTTGCATCAGGTGGTGGGTGAGAGCACGACGCTCACTGGCCAGACCCACGCCACGCTCTGGAAGCCGAAGTAGCAGGCCGCGAGTTGGATGTCGGGGATATGTGGCCCAAGTCGGGGCGCCGGGATTCGAACCCGGGACCTCCTGCTCCCAAAGCAAAAGAGCACCACAGCTCAGCGTCAGCCGGCGTTGGAAAACCTCGACTTAGCTCTCACGAGCGCAGCCAGCGTCAGTGGCCGTCAGCGGCTGCTGTGACAAAAACGGTTACAAGCGAGCCGGAGAAGGTATCCAATTCGGACAAGCCTGACCCGGGCTCGTTCCCAGGGGCTGCTCCCAAGTTGTTCCGGCAACCCGAAACACGTCACCTCGTTAGACCAGTAAGCGATCAGACGAAAGAAGCCCGAGCCGCAAGGGCCCGGGCTGGCAACTGATGTCGCTGATTCTCACCTCATTTGATGCCCAACAACCTCCAGAATGGCCTTCTTGCCACCTATGAGCCCACAGGAAGGCCCATTTCCTCTAGGCGGTCTCGTACTGCGTCCAAATGAGTGTGCTGGTCAATGCGGTACTCCACCGACTCCGAGCGGTGCCGAATGGCGCCGAGGTGGGAGTAGATCCGCTCTACCATGGCGCCTGAGCCGTGACCGACCTCCCGACTCACAGTGAAAGGAGAGATTGGGGCTCCTCCATCCAGCGTCTGGAGCCGCGCAGCGCAGTAGGTATGCCGGAACATCCTCGACCGGATCTCGCCTTTCTTCCATCCGGCCCGGACAGCGACTCGATCTAGGGTTCCCCGCCATTCCTTGAGCATCGCTTCCTCGCCGATGATGAACGAAGGGAAAAGCAGGCGAGTGGGTGGGTGGCCGATCGAGAACCTGGCGATTGAGATAGGCCCTCAGGATCTCCGCAAGCTGCGGGTGCAGTGGCACCGGCCGAGCCGACTGCAGGGTCTTGAGACGACGCCAAGTGTTTGGCCGGAAGATGATCAACTCCCGATCGCAGGCGACATCTTCGACCTCCAGCCCTAAGACCTCGGCCGACCTTCCACCGGTCAGAAGGAAGGCGGCGACCAGCGCGTGTGCGGTTTCGGCCGGCAGCACGTCCTTCCGCGAAGGATCTGGCGGAAGCGTGCGGGCGGCCTCGAGGAGCAGCGCACCTTGGTAGGCCTCCAGCCATCGGGGCTCACGGCGGGCACCGCTCGGCTTTTCCAGCATTGAGGCGACCGGGTTGAAGCCGGAGGTATACCCGATCCCACTTCCGTCGCCGCTTCATTCGGACGCCCCCTCAATCGCGTCTGCCAGTTGACTGCATTTTGCTCCCCAGCTTCGGAATGCGCGTGCTACCCTCGCCCTACCAGCAGGAGGTCGGCCCGGCACATGCCTTCATCACCGCAAGGTGGTCCGCGAGTCGACTTCGAATGGCCGCATAGGCCGGGTCCGCGTGGCGGCTCGCCACCTCCGCCGAGTCGACGGCCAGGTCGTAGAGCTCGCGGTCGCCGTTGGCATACTCGGTGTACACGTACTTGCCCTGCCTGATGGACCAGAAGACCGAGGCGGGGCC
>JBIOUY010000099.1:0-2752 GCA_044867445.1 Gemmatimonadales bacterium | reverse complement strand
CTACCACTGATTTGCGGTGCCGTGATGCTCCTGGGTGGCGCAGTCCTGCGCGGCGAGCTTCACGACTTCCACTGGACGGCAGTGTCGCGTGAATCCTTCAGCGGACTGATGTTCCTGATCTTCTTTGGTTCATTGGTGGCGTTCACCGCGTACTCATGGCTGCTGAAGCACTACCCGCCGATGCTGGTAGCGACCCACACCTATGTGAATCCGATCGTGGCGGTGCTGCGCGGATGGTTGTTTGCCGGTGAGCGGATCAGCCCGTCGATCGTTGCGTCGACCGGATTGGCGATCGCGGCGATCGGGTTAGTGCAACGAGGCGAAGACAGCAGAACGGAGCGTACCGGCAAGGCCACGCACCATCAAGGGTGATTCCAAATCGCCGGGTTCGATATGCGGCCGCGGTCAGCGTCGAGGCTGGCCATCTTGCCCAATACCACGCATATCACGCTGATGGAAAAGGCAACGCGATCATCCCGATGGTGAATGACTTTTTGGATGCCAAGCCCGAGAATAAACATCCGCCGTCACGCTCGTCATCGTCCTCGCTCCGCGCTGACCCTGCCGGCGACTCGACGGAGACCGACCATGGCATCGTTCCAGCGCCGATCGGCGTGACCGTGCATCGCTAGAAAGGCCGGGACACCCAGTGTCCCGGCCTGTCAGCTCCGGGCCATCCAGTAAAGCGGCCCGATAGCCCTCAGAACATCGGCTTCTCATTCGCCGGTTCTCCGGCAACGGCTGCAGCCCGTCCCAATGCTCCACGACCTGCTGCGGGACCCTTCACGCCACGCCCCGGTGATAACGACTTGCGCGACCATCGGCCCGATGTCGAACTCATGACCCCTCGTTCGTCGTGTGGGTGGAGGGGCTGCGAGATCTCCGGATGGCGTTCGCCCTTGGCGCACGTTGCCCGGTCTCATCTCTAACCGGAAAGGGAAAGCGATGACTGATCACAAAATCGGAACCCGCGCAGAGTGGCAGGCCGCTCGCGACGAACTGGCCAAGCTGGAGGCGGAGCACGCGGAACGCAACGCGGAGATCAGACGCCGGCGCCTGGAGCTGCCCTGGGTCCCGGTCGAGAAGGAATACGAGTTCGAGACCGACACCGGCCGCAGAACACTTGCGGATCTCTTCGAGGGGCGCACGCAGCTCCTCGCCTACAACATCATGTTCGGGCCCGACTACGAGCTCGGCGCCTGCCCCGGATGCTCGAACCTGGTGGACCATCTCGACGCCGCGGCGCTGCACCTCGGACACCGCGACGTGACCCTGATCTTGTTCTCACGCGCGCCGATCGATCGGCTCGTCGCCTACCAGCGGCGGATGGCCTGGCAGCTCCCCTACGTCTCGACCTACGGAACCGACTTCCCGTTCGATTTCGGGCTCGCGTTCACCCAGGACCAGGCGCACGAGATCCCCGAGATCACGACGATGCTGGACGCTCCTCCGGAGTGGCTGCAGGACTGGGGGAAGCAGGTCGGCGCGAAGCTCGAGGACGGCCTCCGCGAGAACCCGAGCTGGATTGCGTTCGCTCGCGAGAATGGGACCGTCTATCACACCTACACGGTGTCGGCGCCCGACCCGTTCGTGGTTCCCTACTACTCGTTGCTGCTGGAGCGGACGCCGAAGGGTGCCGAGGAGTCCGAGCCGCGCGCGTGGCGCAAGGACGAGTACCCGATTTGATCGGTGCGCCGCGATATCAGGTTGTTCTGAGATCGCTGACACCCCGGATCCGGCCGCATCCGGGCAGTGTCGCGGCCTCAAAGCGGTTGGTAGCGTGACGCAAGAAGATCACGCCGAGCACCGGCATGAAGTAATCGCTAGAGGTGAGCTTTGAATTGGCGCGGAGGTTGTCCGCAGCCTCCCAGAGATCAGCTTCCAGCTTCTCGATGTCCTTGAAGGTTTCGTTGGTCATGGAGTGCTGAGACGTGAGCTGAGCTTACTGCCGCGCACTCCCAGTTACCGCAGCTCGTCGAGCTGTACGGAACTAGTGAGGGAGTGTGCAGGGAGGGCCGAAACAGGCGGAAAGTCGCTCCGGCAATCAAAGGTACTACGGCCAGGCTGATCTGCTTAGGGGGCAACGCGTTCCGCCCCCTGCGCCCGTGAACTCCGGTCACCATCCTATCTCTTATCCCTTCGTCTTCTTGACGCCCTCCTTCTTCGGTATATATTCGGTACTGGGTGCCGAACAGAACCCGAAGCAACGGGGACAGCATGTCACCGCTCCAGTTCCGACCCACGCCGCCCACCGGCCGCCCCGCGGCTTCTCCGCCGTATAACTCCACTGCCTCTTCCATTAAGAGAGTCTGCCCGGAGTGCGCCGGCCCCCTGGTGCCGTCGTCGGGCTGCCTCACCTGCGCTCAGTGTGGTTGGGGCAAGTGCGGATGACGGCGGCTGCGGGCCGTCCGCCCGCGTGGGCCGTCCTGGACGAGCGGCGGCGGGGGACTCGGTTCCTGGCGCTGCCGGTGCGATCGGTGCTCAATTCGCCAGCCAGCACCCACATGGGCTTCTGGTCCATCAATCCCTACGTTGGCTGTGAATTCGGCTGCACCTACTGCTACGCGCGGGATACCCATCGGTACGTGGTGGAGCGGGCGGGTGGTGGAAAGGACGGCAAAAGCGGTAAGGACGGTAAGGACGGAAAAGGTGGTAAGGGCGGTAACGTTGTGGCAGAGCGGAGCGAAGCACAGGTTGACCAGCAAACCGAATTGGTTGCCCTACAATCCTTACCGCCTTTACCGTCCTTACC
>JBIOUY010000098.1:0-11498 GCA_044867445.1 Gemmatimonadales bacterium | reverse complement strand
GCGCAGTCGGTGAGCTCCTGGGCCACCCAGATTTCCGTCGGTCCGCCCAACGAGAGCGGTCAGACAGTGCAGTTCCTGGTCGACGTGACGGCCGGAGCCGAACTCTTCTCCGCCGGTCCGGCCATTTCCCCAGATGGTACCCTCACCTACACTCCAGCAGGGGGCCAGGGGACGGCGCAGATCTCAGTCCGGCTGCAGGACAGCGGCGGCACCGACAACGGGGGCAGCGATACCAGTCCGGCACAAACGTTTACCATCACCATAGGTCCCTGATCTAGCGCGAATTCTTGCAGTTCCGGGTGTGATCCCGGCCCTTTTCCCCGGAGGGCCATCGCAGTACCGTACAACACCAAAATTCCTCGCTTCCAAAGTCCGTGATGACTCGACCGGATCTGATCCGAGCAGGCATGCTGCTCAGCATGGGAATCACCCTCGCGGCTTGCGGCGGGGAAGATCTGGTCCTGCCCAACGAGGGTGAGCCCGCCAGCCTGGCTGTCGTGCGAGGGAATAAGCAAAGCGGCACCATCGGCGAGGCGCTGGGGGACTCGCTCGTAGTTCAGGTCACTGATCGCTTCAATAACCCGGTGCCGAACGCTCTGGTGACGTGGCGGGCGGAGGGAGGAGGCAGCGTTGCTCCTGATTCCAACCGGACCGGACAGGAGGGGAAGGCGGCAACGCTTCGGATCCTGGGGGATGTCCCCGGCACCTATGTCACCTTCGCGACGGTCGAAGGCCTCCCCGATGCCACCTTCACGACCACTGCCGTCGCGGCCAAACTGCTGCTCACCACCCAGCCTTCAGCCATCGCAACAACCGGCACACCGTTCGCGCAGCAACCAGTGCTGCAATTGGCGGATCCGGCAGGCAACCCGATCGCTCGAGCCGACGTCACGGTGACGGTCCAGATCGGGAGTGGCGGCGGGTCCCTCGAGGGAACCACCACCGGAGTGAGTACGGCCGACGGCCAGGTCATCTTTACCGACCTCGCAATCCGAGGGTCGCCCGGTACTCGGCAGCTGATCTTCGCTGCCGACGGATTCGCGTCGGCCACCTCCGATCTCGTGGCGCTCGGCGTTGGAGTGCCGGCCTCGATCGCACTGAGCGCGGGCGATCAACAGACTGCTACGGTAGGAACGGCCGTTCCCATTGCTCCTGCCGTGGTGGTGAAAGACGCCGATGACAACCCGCTCCCCGGCGTCCCGGTGACGTTCTCAGTGACCGCCGGCGGGGGCAGCGTCAGCGGCGGAAGTGTCACCACCGGCTCGGATGGAGTGGCCACCGTGGGGCAATGGACCCTTGGAAAGATCGCGGGGACGAACACAGTGAAGGCCGAGGTCACTGGCTCCGCGCTTTCGGGCAGCCCGGTCGTGTTTACAGCCAGCGCGGTTCCCGGCCCATTGAGTGCCGACAAGACGACGGTCGAGGCGGCGCCGGGTTCGATCCCCGCGTCAAACGGGTCGGGGGCGAGCACCATCACGGTGACTGCGCGCGATGGCTTCGGCAATGCCCTGTCGGGACTGGAGGTGGTTCTGGCGGCGACGGGTGAGGGCAATACTTTGACTCAGCCTTCGGGATCCACCAACGGCTCCGGCGTCGCCACCGGCAAGTTGAGCTCGACCCATGCCGGAAGCGTGGTCGTTTCTGCCACCGTGACCGGTACTGCGATCCCCCAAACGGCGACCATCACCGTCGCGCCCGCGGCGCCGGCGGCATCCAAGAGCTCCGCGACCGTACCCAACGGCACGGCGGGTGCGGCTACCACCATGGCCATCAGCCTGAAGGACGCCTTCGGCAACCCGGTGCCGGGCGCTCCTTCGTCGATCTCGGTGCAAGTTACCGGTGCAAATACGGTGAACGGGATCAACGCCAGCGATCAGGGAGGCGGCAATTACACCGCCACCTATACTCCGATCAGGACCGGTGATGACCAGGTCCAGGTGCGGGTCGGTGGGGCAGTCGTGGGTGGGCCCTTCGTCAGCCACGTTGTCGCGGGGCCCGCCGATCCGGGACACACCACGGCGGAGTTCGGTGAGGGCAGCGTGTTCTTCGACCGAGACATCACCGTGGCGGTGCACGTGCGCGACGGGTTCAACAACCCGCTACGGAGGGGCGGCGATCAAGTTCTCGTTCGGATTGACGGTGGTGCTCCTGTAACGGCCACCTACGATCAAGGCGCAGACGTTTATGCGGCCAGTGTCCCCCATGGAAACACAGGGAACCATCAGGTGGACATCACGCTGAATGGAACCCCGATCAACGGGAGTCCCTACACGGTCACAACCAACCTGTTCTGATCGGGTTGACCCCCCTAGACCCGGCCACTTATCTTGCTCCGCCGCACGCCCTGGTGGTGAAACTGGTAGACACGCTATCTTGAGGGGGTAGTGCCGAAAGGCGTCGCGGTTCGAATCCGCGCCAGGGCATGTGAATCGGGGGCGCACCGTCATGCGCCCCCGCATTGCTGACCGGCCACTGTAGCTCAGGGGTAGAGCTCTCGATTCGTAATCGAGCGGTCGTCGGTTCAAATCCGACCAGTGGCTCTCCGCGCTCCCCTACGGCTGCTGCTCCCGCTGGGCCGGCTCCAATCTCGCCAACACTCGCAACACCATCACCAGAATGAGCGTCGCACCGGCGGCAAGGACGTAATGGGCCAGTCCTGCCGCAATGCCGACCGCCGCGGTCGCCCAGATCGACCCGGCGGTGGTGAGGCCGTGCACCTGTTCCTGCCGGTGAGCGACGAAGATGACTCCGCCTCCGAGGAAGCCGATCCCTATGGCAATCGCCTGGATAGCACGGACGGGATCGCCTCGCTGGCTCCCTCCTACGCCTTCCTGGACCACCAGCACCGCCAGCACGGTATAGAGGGCCGCCGCGATGGCTACCAGCATGTGGGTGCGGAGACCGGCGGGCTTTCGAGCCTGTTCCCGCTCCCATCCGAGAACGCTGCCGAGCGCGCCGGCCGCCAGCAGGCGTACCAGCAAGAGCAGCTCGGCATTCACCGAGGCTTGCGGCAGGAGCGACATTGGTTCCTCCCCTGGGGATCCGCACCATCAGTAGGACCAAGGAGTACGGTTCCGCCGTGCCCGACAGCACACTCGGGCAACGTCGGCTCACCGTGCCGCGGAATGACTATTGGGTGCGCCCGAGCGTCAGCAGTCGCCGAAGAGGATGGTTGGCGTAGATCGGCTGGAGGGAGAAATAGTGCACCATGACGCTCGTCCCGGGCACGAATCGCTCATAGTGGTCCAACAGAGAGAGGGATGCCGCTCCTGCCTGCAGATCAGCAGTGGTTTGCAAAAAGTGAATCGCGAACGCAATCGCCTCGGCCTGATGCTCGGGAATGCTTCCATATCCGTAGCGCTTAGGGTCCACGATCGGAGGGACACCTTGCCACAGCGTCGCGACCTGCCTTGGGGCCCGGACCTGCCAGCGGTGCCCCAGTTCATGAGCCAGGGCGTGCCTCAGCTGCTCCTCACCGGTCATCCGCGCGGGATCCAGCGCTACTGAATCACGCGAGGCAACATACTCGCCGAGCCGGGCGGCGCTGCGGCCGCGCTCTCCCACTAGGCCTATCGACCGAAGCGGCCGGCCGAACAGTGCGTAGAGCGAATCGGCGTATGAGCTCGAGGCAATCTCCCGAGCGGCGCTCCAGCTCGCCGACTCATCACCGTTGAGGATCAACCGGGGACTGACCCACTCGATTGACCGAAGGCTGTCGAGCCAGGCCGGGTGTCGGGCCACTTCGAGCAGTGATCCGGGGGACTCGGTCTCGAATACACCGCCGTTCACTCGAAACAGATACACGGTGTGGTCGCCGACCCGATCCGCCGATGCCAGCGAAATGGTTGCGGCACGCCACTGCCGGCCTGCGGTCTCGCGCCGCGGCCCGATCAAGGGAAAAACGCTCAGCCGCCGTCCGTCGGCTGAATGGAACACCAGACCGCTGTCGGTGACGACAATATTTCCCGCGACCGGCGGTAGCCCGCGAGCGGAGAGGTAGCCATGGATGGCATCACCGGTGGTGAGCTCCACCCTCCCGGGCTCAGTCGCTCTCACCCCGGTGCGAGGCCTGATCGTGTCTCCCGCCGCCGAAGCAAACGCTGCTACGGTGGGCTTGGGCGACGCAGCAGGGCTCGAGAGCGAGCCCAATGCCGAGACGGCAAGCAAGCCGAGCGTCACGCTGCTCAACTGTGGGCGATGCTCCCTTGCTGAGCAGGTGGTGACCCGGAGGCATTGGCTGGATCCACCCAGGTGGCGCGCGCCAGGAGGAGGGTCAAGGTCACGATGAGGAAGAGCATGGATCCCAGGATGGCCATGGCGGCCCTGCTGGAGAGCGGCTGGGGTGCGGCAGTTGAGGAGACTGCGCTCGAGTTGGCGGACACGGTCGGTTCCGGAGTGCGGGTGTGGGTGTGGGTTTGAGTGATCAGCCGGGAATGCGAAGCCGCATCCCGGCGCGAAGAGCGTAATCCCGGCGAATCGCGTTGGCCCGCTGCAGGGCCTTGAGCGACACGCGGTAGCGACGCGCGATTCCGCTGAGCGTCTCGCCGCGGCGAACTTTGTGGACTGTCCCGTGGCGGACGTAGTGAGCTCTTGACCCGGTCGCCGCCCGCATCGCCAGGGCGGAAGGCACCGCGACAGCGGGGATAACCAGACGAGTGCCCGAAGCGGGACTCAGGCCGCGAACTCGAGGGTTGGCTGACCGAATCTCGGCCGCGGGAAGGTGGTAGCGCGCGGCGATCGTGCTCCAGCGCTCCCGCCGGCGAGGGACATAGCTGAGGAATCGGACCCGGGCTGAGCGAGGCAGCGCAGCGTAGCGTGCGGCGACAGTCTGCCCGGTGCCAGCCGGAAGCCGGATCACCGCCGACGAACGAGGCGGGGTGGCCAGACGCAGATACTGCGGATTGAGCGCCCGAATCTCGTCCAGACTGGTCTTGGCCAGACGGGCTACGACGTCCAGGCCGGTTGCATCGCGAACGATCAGCGAGTCATAGGCAAAGGCATTGGTCGTGGCCGAGTCGAAGCCATACCGTTCCGGCTCCTTCGCGATGATGGCCGCGGCGATGAGCTTGGGGACATAGTCCTGGGTCTCGGCCGCCAGCAGGTCGGTGCTGGCCAGGCGGAAGAAGGCGGCGTCGCTGGTCACGTCGGTGCTGTCCGGAGCGGTCTCGACGTCCTCATCGACCTCATCCGCATCGACGGCGATTGTGTCCTCGTCCGCACTGAGTGAGTCACCCACTGTTTCGAGAGCAGCGGCAGGTGTTTCCACGCCTTCGGGCGCCTCCCACTGCAGCTTGCCGAGACTGCGGGAGACCTTTCCCGCGCCGGCATTGTAGGCGGCGGCCGCGAGATATAGGGAGCCGAAACGCCCGCGCAGATCCCGCAAGTGGCTCGCGGCGGCGGCGGTAGCCTTCACCGGGTCCCGGCGCTCGTCCACCCAGCTGTCAACCCGCAGCCCATAACCCCGACCCGTCTTCCGCATGAACTGCCACATGCCGACGGCGTAGGAGTGGCTCACGGCCTCATTGGAGTAGCCGCTCTCGATCAGCGCGAGATATCCGAGGTCGCCAGGCAGGCTCTCCGCTTCAAACCGACTGCGAATCATCGTCTCGTATCGAGCGCCCCGCTCCAAGAAGACCGCCATGCTCTTGCGGGCCACGCCCTGGAAGTAGTCCAGGTAGTACTGCACCCGGGGATGCGCGGCGTAGGTGTGGACGTCGATGTCCCAGCGTACCCGCTGGCCGTCGAAGGCCGGGACCACTCGCTCGTCCGGAGCGGTGGCCGCGAGATCGTTGAGTACCAGAGCATCGGCCGCGGTGATTTCATCGGGCGCGGTTGGGATTGCGATGGCGGAGGAAAGTGAGTCGTCGATCGCCGTGGTCAGCGGAGCCACGGTCGGGGTGGGTGGAAGACCGGTGGCACAGGCACAGATGCCCAGCAGCCCCGTGCAAAGGATCAGCGATCGCTTCATGCGGTTGGATGTAGAAGGGTGCTGGATGCGGGCGGGAGAAATGCCCGTTATCGAATGTGCACAAAGCGGGCCGCCCACCGGGCCAGTTCAAGTCGTGAACCGGCAGCGGGTTGCCGAAAGTTTTCGCGCCGTTCCTTCGCACTGGGTCGGGCAATTGCCGCAGATCCTGGGCAAAACGCGGCCGGCATCATGGGAAAAGACCCCAGGTGTCAGTCGCTGCACTGCCGATGATTTGGGGAATCGCTACAAGAATAACGACTCAGAATCCGTTTTCTAGGGTGAGCCAGAGGGAATAGACCTCGTTACTCTCACCCAGGCGGCGCGTGGCCGCCGGCACCACGGTCGTAACCGAAAGCCGGACCCTTCCGCTCGTGGTCACATCGAGCCGCATGAATCCCGCTGCCTCGCGCTCGAACAGGGAGCCTTCCTTTCGGTGCACCAGACTCTCATGGCCCAGGATACCCGCGCCGCTGATCAGGAGGTATTTGGCGTTCGACAGCTCTCGGCGGCCACCGCGAAGGACCTGGAGGTCGTGATCGTGTCCGGAGGCATAGACCAGAGGCGGATACTCCAGGAACACCTGCTCGAACGCCCGGCGCATCGCCTTGTATTTCTTGCCGTTGATGTCCTGGTTCGAAATGCCTAATCGTCGAGAGAGCGGGTAGATGGAGCCGATAACCGGCAGGGGGAGCCAAAGCCACGATTCGAGCGCCCGTAGTGGGAAAATATGGTCGGACCAGTGGAAGGCTCCGCCGTGCACGCCGCCGGTGCGAACGGGGTGGTGGGTGACGACAATGGCATGGCGATCGCCCCGTTCGCGCAGGGCGCCCCGGAGCGAGTCGACCACCTCATCATAGGTTCGGGTTGGGCAAGGAGAGGCGTCCCCATACGGCTTCATCTCGCTGTGGACCCACCATTCGGTGTCCAGGGCGATGAGCCGAATATGCGGGCTCACATCGACCACCACCGGGCCGGGACACCCGCCGCCGGGCAGGAGCACGACATCTCCGCGGCCAAATCGCCGGGCCAGCGAATCCTGCCGGCGGATGGCGTTTCAGCCATCTCTGCCCTGGCGCTCCCAGTCGTGGTTGCCAGGGATCAGAAACCCCTTCGCCTTGCTCTGGCGGATCGCCGAAATCTGCGCCGCCAGCCTGAGCTCGGCGTCGATCCGATCCGGATGCCCGGCCGGCGGAATGCCCTTGGGGTAGACGTTGTCGCCCAGGAAGACCACGAACCGGTGAACCTGTCGAAGGGAGTCGGATTGCCGGATGAATTCCTTCAGCACCGGCTCGGAGTCGTAGGCCTTGCCCCCCGCATCGCCGATGAGAAACAAGGAAAGCTCCAGGCTATCCTTGGGCGCCGGTAGCGCAGGGTGGGACTCGGCCCGTTCAAGCGCAGGGGTGCAGCCGGCGGCCCAGACCAATCCCCCGATCGCTGCTCCCGCCCGGAGCAGTCTACGGGCGGTAGGCATACATGGTCAGCGTCGCCTGCTTTCCTGCGGCTTCATCGGAGATGAACAGGGTGAGGTCGGGGCCGATCGCGATCCCCTCCGGCTGGCGATGAAGCTCGGGCGGCAGTCGGCCGCCGCCGAGCACCTCACCTCTCGCACTGACCTCCGCGTAGGCGTGCTGGGGGCCGGCCAGCAGCAGGTAGGTCCCCGTACGCGGATATTGGACGATGGCGGATCCATGAAAGCGTTTGGCGCCGGTCACCTGCTCCAGCGCCCGTTCGCGGATCAGGATGCGGGGCTCCGGCTCGAACCGCCAGGTGTCGATTGAGACGGCCAGGATCACCACGACCCCGCGCCATCGCTTGCCCTGGACCTGCTTGCACAAGAGCAAGAGCGACTTGCTGGATGGATCGAAAGCCAGCCCCTCGACCTCACAGGCGCCACCCAGGCCCGCACTCCGGGGCAGGGCATCGATCACGACGCCGTCCTGCGCCTCCCGACCCTCGAAGATCTTCCCCGCACTGGTGACCAGAAAGATCCTTTGGCCGACGACTTGGATGTCCTCGAAGTCGCCGTGCAGCAGGTGTCCATGACTGCCGAAGCCAAACCTCTTGCTGACTTCACCTGTAGCCGGGTCGATCTGCCAGATCGTGCCCCGCTCATCGCCGTGAGCGAGAAGATGACCGTCCTGGGTGAAGGCGATGCCGGAGATTTCGGCAAGCTCGGGCGAGAGTTTGAGCCGGCGGGCCGGCACACCTCCCAACTCATAGTGATCCAGCGCGCGACCCCCATCGCCAGAATCACTCTGTGCCCGGGCGGGACCGGCTCCCACGGAGGAGATCAGAGGGATAAGCAGAATCGTCCCGATGCCGGCGGCTGTGGTAAGGGTCATTCCCGCGACGAAGGGCTGGATCCTGACGGTAGTGGGTTGCGGGAGTCTTCCGGGCCGAGCTGCCGGTGCAGCGCCGCAAGCAGCTCTTCTGGCTCGACTCGCTTATTCAGCCGCACTTGGGCGCCCGCGCTCGTAGCATGCCTTCTCGCTTGCTGGCCCCATCTCCAGGCCTCGCTCCTGACACATCCAGCTTCATCGTCTCGGTGAGTTTGAGCTATTCCGCGACCCGCGGCATTAGCGGATCGCCCCACACCCGCAATGCCGGCGAGGCTGAACGCCAGCGCCAGGCTGTCCTGCACGATCACCAGTATCGCCGAGACCGCGATGGGGAGCAATGTGACTCGTGAGGAGGCCGCGTGAGGCTCCGACCGCAAGCAATTACCGCGGGGAACGGGAAAAAATGTACCCGGGCCAGTACAGGGCAGCTGTGGCAGTGCTCACTGGCAGTGGTGTTTCTGAGTGAAACCCCGCATCTGGCCACGGAACTGGCCATTAGGTCGTATCTTCCTCTCACCCATACCCCTCCCCTCGTGGGGAGGAACTCTCCCGGTAGACGTGGCGTTTCCGGCCCAGCCGGAGGATCGCAATGACGGAGTGCATCGCCGAGCGTCAGGGTCGTACCCTGATCCCGCAGGCCCTGGCAATGCTGCTGCTGGTCTGGCCGATGTCGCTCGAAGGGCAGGCCCAGACCAACGATTCCACTGCCCCCGCACAGACCGCATCGACCGACAGCCTCAGCGTCGTTCCGGGGCCGCGGTATCGAGCAGGCTGGTTCCACCGATGGGTCCTGGGCACTCACTATCGAGATCTCTGGACCACTCCGTTGGAGGTGGAGGTGCTCGACCTGGACACCTTCGCCGGCGGGCTGAAGCCTACCAAGCGCGGAGGGGGCAAGGAGACCAAGTCACTCCGCTTCCACGGAGCCGATGGGCGCGACTACGCTCTCCGCTCGGTGGAGAAAGATCCCTCACCCAATCTCCCAGCGGAGCTTCGCGGTACCGCCGTCGCCGAGCTGGTGCACGATCAGATCAGCGCTGGACATCCGGTCGCGCCGCTCGTCGTGGCGCCGCTGCTGCAGGCAACGGGTGTGCTCTCTACCGAGCCACGCCTGGTCGTGCTCCGCAAGGATGATCCCCGGCTGGGTGAGTTCCGGACAGAATTCGGCGGGATGCTCGGCGTTCTGGAGGAACGGCCGGAGGATTCCGAGGAGGGTGCGAGCTTCGCCGGTGCCACCGAGGTGATCAGCAGTGAGAAACTGTTGAAGCGACTCGAGCGTGGGCCAGATGATCTTCCGGACGCCCGAGCCTTTCTTTCCGCCCGATTGGTAGACCTGTTTCTAGGCGACTGGGATCGTCATCGCGACCAGTGGCGCTGGGCTCGATTCGGCGACGCCAAGCCCAGACTATGGGTGGCGATTCCGCGAGACCGGGACCAGGCGTTCGCCCGGTATGACGGCCTCCTCCTCACGGTGGCGCGCAACACGAGCGCCCCGCAGCTGGTGAAGTTCGGACCCAAGTATCCCGGGATGTTGGGATTGACGTGGAATGGGCGGGAGCTCGATCGGCGGCTTCTGGTGAGTCTGGAACGTCCGGTGTGGGACTCGATTGCCGCCGATCTCCAATCGCACCTCACTGACCAGGTCATCGAAGGGGCGGTGAGCCATCTACCGGCAGAGTATCACCCACTCGACTCTGCTCGGCTCGCGAGCGCGCTCAAGCAGCGCCGGAACCAGCTCCCGGACGCGGCGCGCAACTTTTACGAGCACCTTGCCGGCGAGGTCGAAGTACATTCGACCGATGCCGACGAGCTCGTCCTGGTCGATCGGGTTGACGGGACTCACACCGACGTGTCCGTTGCCCGGCGGCCCGAGGACGGGTCGCAAGGCGAGCCGTTCTTCCGGCGCCGGTTCGACCGAAAGGACACGAAGGAGGTCCGGATCTTTCTGCACGGCGGTGACGACCGCGTGGTGGTCCGAGGTAGCTCGGGTGGAGTAGGGGTCAGGGTGGTCGCCGGCGGGGGTAAGGATGAGCTCGCCGACTCTTCTCGGGGTGGCCCGCTCATGCTCTACGCGACGGATTCCAACGACAGTGTGCTGCCGGGCCGGCACGTGGGTGTGAGTCGCCGCCCCTATCACCCGAAGGACCCCGCGCCGCGCGATTGGGGTAATCGATTGCTATCCCAGGTGTGGTTCACGGCCGGGCCCGACGTTGGCGTCTTTCTAGGGACTGGGTTCGGCCTTACCCACTTTGGATTCCGCCAGGATCCCTTTGCCAACCGCACTGTCCTGCGAGCGGGCTACTCCACCGGCGCCTCTACCGGGCGGGCGGACCTCACCTTCCAGCGATACTGGCCCAACTCCCGGCTCAGTGCCAACCTGGTCGCTCGCGCCTCAGGCATCGACGTACTGCGCTTCCACGGATTCGGCAACGAAACCTCGGCCGAGGGCTCCAACAAGTTCTTCCGGGTCAACGAGGCCGACTTCCTGATCAAGCCGTCACTTACCATACCGCTGGCGTCTCGCCTCAACTTCACGGTTGGGCCGCTGCTCCGTTACTCCAGCACTGACTTCGAACCGAACCGGTTCATCACCATCGCGCGCCCGTACGGCTCCGGTGATTTCGGGATGCTCGGAGGTTCGGGGGATCTCTCGTTCGACCTGCGGAACCGACCGGTCGCTGCTACCCGCGGCTTCCTGGTCACCGCGGGCGGAAGCTTCTATCCCGGCGTGTGGGACGTCGAGGAAGCATTTGGTGAGGTGCACGCCGAAGCGGCTACCTATCTCACCGCGAGCTCCGCCCCGTTCGAACCCACACTGGCCTTGCGAGCCGGTGGCAAGCGGGTCTGGGGCCGGTTCCCCTATCAACAGGCGGCCTACATCGGCGGCAACTCCACCGTCCGTCTGGGACGGGAAAATCGCTACGCCGGCGATGCGGCGGTGTATGCCGGCGCCGAGCTCAGGCTGTTCCTGAGCAAGTTCTATCTGTTCGTGCCTGGGCGGTTTGGGGTCTTCGGATTGGGAGACGTTGGCCGGGTGTACCTGGAGGGGGAGTCCTCTGATGTGTGGCACGCCGCCGGAGGGGGTGGGGTTTGGGTTTCCTTCCTCGACCCAGCGAACACCGTGAGTCTGGCGCTCGCCAGAGGCGCGGAGCGGACAGGGGTGTATTTCAGGGTTGGGTTTGGGTTTTAGA
>JBIOUY010000097.1:0-3009 GCA_044867445.1 Gemmatimonadales bacterium | reverse complement strand
GTCGGCGGGACCAGCCCACGCACCTCGATCACCGACCCGCCAGCCACCAGAGTCCAGTACCCCGCCGCGCGCCCCTCACCGGCGCTCAGGCACCGGCCTGCGACCCGCACCCGCCGACCCAGCAGGCTGTCGGCTTCCAGAACTTGCTGCACGCTGACCCAGGGTGCCTGTTCTGCCCGCTGTGGCGCTGGCAAGGCCGACACCCCCGCTGCGCCTTTCGTCCCACCGCACCCGACCAGCGAGAGGGTGACGACGATGCGCCGCGCGGTCCTCAGATGATTTACGAGACCCTCCGAGTTTTGCGCTTCATGAAGTCCATGAGGATGAACTGTCCCAGCGTCATGGTGTTCGTGAAGTACGCCTTGCCCTTACAAATCGAGGCCACCTGCTTGACGAAGTCCACCAGGCTCCGATCGCGCGCCAACATGAAGGTGTTGATCATGATCCCGCTGCGGCGGCAGTGGGCGACCTCCCGATAGGTGGCCTGCAGGATCTGGGGATCGAGTCCCATGGAGTTTACGTAGATCCGGCCATCGGGCATGGTGAGCGCGGACGGCTTGCCGTCGGTGATCATGATGATCTGCCGCATGTCCTTCTTCTGTCCCAGCAGGATCCTGCGGGCGAGCTTGAGACCCTCGGCCGTGTTGGTGTGATAGGGGCCGACCTGCGCTGTCGCGAGGGCGCTCAGCGGGATCTCTTCCGCGGAATCGTGGAACAGCACGACCCGGAGGCTGTCGCCGGGATATTGCGTCCGGATCAGATGGGTGAGGGCGAGCGCGACTTTCTTCGCCGGGGTGAACCGGTCCTCGCCGTAGAGAATCATCGAGTGAGAGCAGTCCAGCATCAGCACCGTCGCGGCCGACGAACGGTACTCGGACTGGCTCACCATCAGGTCGCTGTACTCGATGTTGATGGGGACGCCCAGACCCTCGCGAGCGATGGCGTTGGTCAGTGTCGCCGGCACATCGAGGTTGAGCACGTCGCCGAACTCGTACTGTTTGCTCACCCCTTCGGCCTCGACCCCGGTAGCCAGGTAAGGGGTGTCGTGCGCCCCGAAGCTCGATTTCCCGACGCTGCCGAGCAGGTTCTTGAGGGTCTTGTACCCCAGGAAATCAATGCCCTTCTCGGTAAGGTTGAACTGGACCTGCTGCGCCGCCGACTGGGCATGGCCGCCCGGGCCGAACATCGACTGGTAGCCTTGGGGCACTTGGGGGGGCTGTCCCACGTTGAGGTAACCCTCCTCCATCAACCGCTGGACGATCCGATCGAGCAGCTGACTCAACTGCTGTTCGATCTCGCGGTCCAGCGCCTGGTCTCCGGTGGACTCTCCCCGCAGCACCTTGAGCATCTCCGGGGTGAGCTGCCCCGAGTCCATCAGGGCCTGGAGAATGGCCTGCCGCAGCGACTCGAGGGAGCGCTCCTCGTCGCCCATCTCGTCGTGCCAAAACGAGGGCGAACCCCCCGCGAAGCCGGACTGCAGCAGGAAGTCGCTCAGCTGATCGAGTAACCCCTGCAGGTTCACCGCGTCGGCGAGCTCGGGGTGGTACTTGGAGTAGGTGGTGAAGCGCATTCATGACCAACCGCGTGAACGGTGAACCGTAAACGGTGAACGGGGTGGCAGGCTGCCCTGGTCTATTGGATCTTATCCCCTGCCACTCTCCCCAGCAACGTTCGCGGGGATCAGTAGTTTGCCCCCCCTTTCGCCCATCGGCACATTTCACGGTTCACGTTTCACTTTTCACGTATTCCATGTCACCTGTCACCTCTCACCTGTGACGTCTCACCTTTCACGTCTCACCTTTCACGTTTCACCTTTCACGCTGTTCCGCCTTACCTTCCCCCCGTGCCATCCTCCTTCCCCATCCGCTCCGTCTTCGCCGCCACCCGCCATCGTGATTTCCGGCTGTTTCTCATCGGGCAATTCGTCTCCCTCTGCGGCACCTGGATCCAGACGGTCGCCCAAGGCTGGTTGGTCCTGCAACTCACCAACTCCGCCTTCGCCGTGGGTCTGGTGACGACCATGGGCTCGCTTCCGATTCTACTCTTCACCCTCTACGGCGGCGTCGTCGCGGATCGGGTGAACAAGCGCCGGCTGGTGCTCATGCTACAGAGCTTGATGCTCACCGAGGCGCTCACCCTGGCGGTCCTGACGCAGCTTCATCTCATCACGGTGCACTGGGTAATGGGGCTGGCGGTGTTCTCCGGTCTACTCTCGGCTTTCGAGGTGCCGACCCGGCAGTCCATGATTGCGGAAATCGTCGCGCGCGAGGACCTGATGAATGCCATCGCTCTGGGTTCGAGCGCGTTCAATGTCGCCCGAGTGGTCGGGCCCTCGATTGCCGGTGGGCTGATCGCCACGGTCGGATTGGCTGCCTGCTTCTATGCCAACGCGGCCAGTTACCTCGCGGTCATCGTCAGCCTGATGCTGATGCAGGTGGCACGCCCGGCTGAGCCCAGCCACGTGGCCACACTCGGTGCCCTCAAGGAGGGGTTTCGCTACATCTTCGGCAATCCGCTGCCACGGGCGATCGTCATCCTGATCGCGACCTTCAGCGTCTTCGGGTTCTCCTTCATGCCCATGATGCCGGTCTTCGCTCGGGACGTGCTTCATCTCGACGCCAGAGGCTACGGCGTGCTGGTGTCGGCTGTGGGACTCGGCGCAGCTGCCGCCGCCATCTTCATGGCAGGGTTCCGCGGGCAGACACCAGGGTCGCGACTGGTGCTCGGCTCTTCCTTGCTCTTCGGCCTGGTGGTGACGGCCGCTGGACTGGCACCAGGGTTCTGGTCGGCAATCGTGCTCTTTACGCTGGGCGGATGCACGATGGCCCTGAACGGAATTGTCGCCAATACCACGCTGCAGACCCAGGCGCCGGACCACCTGAGGGGGCGGGTGATGGGCTTCTACTCCTTCGTGGTCCTCGGCATGGCGCCCTTCGGCTCGCTCCAGGCGGGCTGGGTCTCGGAACATTTCGGGGTGCGGGTAGCGATCGCACTGGGCGGCGGCATTTG
>JBIOUY010000096.1:0-31740 GCA_044867445.1 Gemmatimonadales bacterium | reverse complement strand
CCTCCCGAGCGGCGAATCAGCCAACCGGTGGCAGGTGGGAGAAGAACGGCGGCGGCAACGCTCCGACCCTGGGTAGTCCATACGTGGGACGGCCGTCTAGCCACGACTAGGCGGCCGTTCCGTTTTTATGGGCGGTAGGGCGCGAAGGCGGTACGGCGTTAAGGCGACGATAGCAGAGGATTCGCCCGCTACCGTACCGCCGTACCGCTGTACGGCCCTACCGCCTTCCCGCCCTACCGTCCTTTCGATGTAGCTTGGGGAATGCCCTCACTTCACCTGCTGGTCGTCGGAGGTGACGCTCAGAGCCGCGAAGGCCTGCTGGCGGCGTTGCGCGGGGCTGGGCACCGGGTGCTCGCGGTGCCCGATGGACCGGCCGGAGTGGAGGCGCTCGGATCACCAGGTTTTGATGTTTTGGTGCTCGATCTCGGACTGGCCGACCTGAGCTTAGCCACGTTGCGTGAAGCCCTCGCTCCGACACAGTCCGCCGAGCCTGATTCCCTGGAGGCCGCGGAGCGGCGACATATTGCTCTGACCCTGCGCTACACTCGCGGGAACCGGCGAAGAGCTGCTCAGCTCCTGGGGATCTCCCGCTCTACTCTGCTTCACAAGGTGCGGAAGTATGGGTTGGGGTAGGGTCGCGAGCTGCGGGTCGCGGGTGACCGGTCGTTAGTCGTTGGTCGGTGGTCTTTGCCCGTTAGTCTTTAGGTTGTTGGTCGCTACTTCCTACCTCTTCGCGGGTCTCTATTGCAGTCTGACCCTACCATGGCCTTAGGCGCCCACGATTCGAAGCTTGCGACTCGAGACCAATGACCACCGACCAAAGACACTCGTCCGCAGCCCTGGCTCTTAACCCAACACCCCCAACAACCGCCCGGGTCCGTGCAGGCCCCCGGGCGTGGCGGCCGTTCGAAGGGGCCGTCACCCTCCGCCCGACCGACATCGTTGGCTGAGCGGCTCGGGCGCTTACTGCGTGACTCTGATTCGCCCCAGCCGTGATACGATGACCGTTCGGGTTGCACTCCCGCGCGCGAGCGGGAACGAGGCATTGGACAGACCCATGGCCAGACCGACCGGGGAAAACGTGATCCGGCGCATTGGGCCCGGGAGCGAGACCCCCACTGCGGCCGGTCCGGAGCCGCCCCATTCATCGGCTGAAGCCCCTGCCAGCCGAATGGTGAGGCTATCCCGGGTGACGGAAAGCAGGACAGGGCGACCGCGCAGCACGGCGAGCACACGGGCCCGCCGGTGGGCGGCCACGATTTCCTCTGCTGCTCGGCTCACCGCGAGGCTGTTCCACAGGGCGTCCAGCCGAGGCAGGGCAATCCCGAAAGTCAGGCCGATGACCGCCAGCACGAGGGCGATTTCGAGGAGGGTGAATCCGCGGCGCATGGCCGGAGGATAGGGCGGGGAGGCCGCCAAAGGACCACCGAAAACTTGCCGCACGCTGCAAATAACTGCGCGCACTTGCCTCTTCCGGTTTCTTGGGCGATACTAGCTTCAATCCCCTAGTACCCGCTGTAACGGAAGGATCTGATTCTGTTCACGCCCCAGCAGTTGTTCGGCGAGTTCGGCTCGCCGACAGATGTCCTGGTGCATGCCCAATTTCTCGAGCGCGCTCGAGCGGAGCGGGAGCACGGGCGGGATCTGTCGGCCCGGCTGGCCCTTGGCGCGTACGTGGTGGCGCGGTTGGTGGATCGTCTGCTGGAGCAGGCGTCCGGGCCTGAGGCGCAGGAGGGCTTCCTGTGGCAGTTGGAAGCGGTCCGCCGGCACCTCGAAGGAATTCCGGACGATGCTCCCGAGGCGGCCCATCTGCGTGGCATCACCGAGTCGGTTCCAACCGGCGGCCAGAATCTCAGCAATCTTCGCCTCGGCCTGATCGCCTACGCGTATTTCCTGGAGCACGAAGCCAGGCTGCAAGAGGCGCTGGAAATGCTCGCCCTGGCCGCGCGCACCCATGGACAGGAAATCCCCGCGGGAGACGCGGCTACCGTGGCACTCTTCGCCGCTCGTCTCAATCGCCTCCTGGCCCATTGGGACGTAGCCAACGCGAGCTACTCGACCGCCGAATCAGCTGCCGCCGCCGCGAATGACCAAGTCATGATGTTGCGCGGCCGTTTGGGGCGTGCCGCCGTGCACCGGGGCCAAGGCAATCTGCCGGCCGCCCGGTCGCTGGCCGAGGCGGTGGCTCAGGACGCCGGGGCCGCCGGTCTCCGCGAGGTGCAGTCCATGGCCTATGCCGAGCTCGGCGTGATGCTCAGCCTGCAGGGTCACGCGGTCGAAGCGGTGCAGGCTACGTATCAGGCATTCGTGCTCTCGGAAGACGCACTGACCCGGATGCGGGTGCTCGGTGATCTCGGAATCGGGCTGCTTGAGATCGGCGCTCGCGATGCCGCCCGGCTCGCGTTTGAGATCGTCTCCAGCTCGAACACCAGCTTCATCGTTCGAACCAACGCACTCCTCGAGCTCATGGATCTCGAGTCTGCAGGCGGAAACCGGATGGCTTTCCAGCGCCGGCGGGCCGAGGTCGAGGAGGGTCGCGACCGGATGCCACCGAGCATGGTTGCCGACTACTACTTCAAGGCGGGCACCGGACTGGCGCGCTTCGGTCAGACGGCGCGCGCGCGAGAACTCCTCACCACCGGAATGGGAGTGGCCGAGGAGCATCACCTGAACGCCTGGTTTTTCCGCTTCGAGCGGGTCCTGACAGGACTCGAAACCGGCAAGGCGCCGGAGCCCAGTCGCACTCAGCCAGCGGCGCCCAGCTGGTCGCCAGCTGTCGAGGAAGTGACGATCGGACTCCGCGAGTACGCCTCTCTCACCGGCTAGCCCGGCGGCAGAGCGGCCCGAGGGTCGGTCTGCCGAGCGCCACGGACTAGTTGTTCGCGCCCTGTCCCTCGAATGACGGAGCGGTCTGATCAGCGGACGGCCCGGTGGCATCAGACCGAGTGCAGGCGGTGGTAAAGCTGGCCAGGGCGAGCGTGGCGATCACAAACCACTGCGCAGTGCGACGAGACATGGGGAGTTGACCTTTCAGGCTGACAGTACTCTCTCTGGGGGTGCCGTCAATCTGACCCTCTGTCTCACCCGTTTTTAGGGCCATTTTGCGACAAATAGGGGCTGTTTTGCGACATTTGCTCCTAGCTGCCGTCCCGGCAGAGCGCCTGTTTCGCCTGCGCGCTCTCGACCCAGACCGGTTCCAATGGGTCTCGGCGGGGACGTGGCCCGAAGCGGTCGACGCAATCCGCGGAAAGCCCGTGGACATGGCGGTGGTGGATCCGCTGCTGGGCAGTGGTGACCCCCGCCCCCACGGTATCGAACGCCTGCGCCAGTTCTTCCCCTCCCTCCCGCTGCTGGTGTATACCGAACTGACTCCTGCCAACGCTGGGATTCTGCTCCAACTGGGCCGGGCAGGGATTCGGCGCGTGGTGATCCACCGATTCGAGGACGCCCCCAGCGCGCTGCGCACCGTGCTGCTGCAGGAGCTGGAACAGAGCGCATCCCAGCAGGTCATGCAGGCCCTCGACGGGATCCTGCGCGAACTGCCCCGGGAGCTTCGAATCGCGCTCGAAGCCATGCTGCATCTGCCGGGGGATGGCCCGACGGTCACAGCCTTGGCCGACCGTGCCCAGTTGACCCGCCGGACCTGCGAGCGCTGGTTTACCAAAGTGGGGCTGCCATCCCCTCGAATGGTGATGGTACTGACTCGCCTGCTTTACGCCCATCGTCTGCTGCTCGATCCGGGCTACACAGTGGAGGACGTGGCGCTCAAGCTGGGATACAGCAAGACCAAAACGCTCCAGATGCACCTGAGAGCGGTCTTTGGACTCACGGCTGGGGAGCTCCGGGTGTCTCTCTCCACCGAGGACGCACTGGCGATGGTGACCCATCGCTATTTCACGCCACTGACCCAGGCGGCGTCATGAAGTCGAGAATTCTGATCGTGGATGATGAGCCGACGCTCCGGCGAACCCTGGAGCGGGCGCTGCGCTCCTTCGATTACGACGTGATCGCCGTGGGTGAACCGCATCTGGCCTACGAGGTACTGGAAGACGGTAATTTCGATCTCGTGCTGCTCGACATTCATCTGCCTCAGATGGCCGGCGACGCTCTCTTTCTGGCCCTGGTACGCCGGTGGCCCCAGCTTCTTGGTCGAGTAGTCCTGATGACGGGCGACCCCGGGGCGGTCCGCCCGGATTGGCCTGCCGAGCTGTTGTGCTGCCCCGTGCTCTCCAAGCCATTCACTCTCGATACCCTGAGTGAAGCCGTGGCGGGTGCTCTTTCCGCGGCCGCCTCGGCCCAAACCCAGCGCAAGCGTAACGGCGGGCACGGATGACCGCTGGGCTATCCGTCTCCGCGCCGCCCGATCCACTCGCCACTCTGCGGGAGTACCGCACTATCGCGCCCTGGGGCTTGCGCGATCTCGCCGCGCTCTCAGCCGGCATTCTGGATGCCTCTGGCGTCATACCGGTGAATGCGGCGGCGCGGGCGCGTCCCAGCGAGCGCACCATCCGATTCTATGTCGCACGCGGGCTGGTCAGTCCCCCCGATGGCCGGGGGACTGCGGCGGTGTACTCCTATCGCCATCTTCTCCAGGTGCTGGCGATCAAGCTGCGGCAGATGGAAGGGGCCACCCTGGAGGCCATGACCCGGGAGTTTGCCGGCGTGACCGGTGATCTGATCGAGCGACGGGTGGCCGCCGCGCTGGGTCCCGGCCTGCCTCGACCCGAGCGGCTGCCGTTGCTGCACACCCCCGGCACTGGCCGGGGCCGGGTCGGTCGCGCGGTGCTGGGCTGGCTCACGCCGGTCGAGGGCGCTCCCGCCAACGGCTCGGTCTGCAGGCGCATTCCGGTCTCGCCCGGCGTGGAGGTTCTGCTGGATGAGCAGCACCCGGCCATCCGACTGAACGGCGATACCGCTGCCATCGCCGAAGCCTTCCGCCAGGCGCTCGCCACCCTGCTCGCGCCTTGACTCCCCTTAGCCGGAAAAGGTCCCCCCATGGCCACGATCGCCCTTCTGGTGATTCTTGCCGTCATCGTCCTCTGGGTCGTCGGCTCCTACAACGGCCTCGTGGCGTTCAGGAATCAGGTCGCCAACGCCTGGAAGCAGATTGACGTACAGCTCAAGCGGCGCCACGACCTGATTCCCAACCTGGTGAATACCGTCAAGGGTGCCATGGACTTCGAGCGCTCAACGTTGGAGGCGGTCATCAACGCCCGCAACAAGGCAGTGAGCGCCACCGGAGTGAAGCAGACGGCACAGGCGGAAGGCGAGCTGACCCAGGCGCTGGGCCGGCTGTTTGCTCTCACCGAGGCGTATCCCACCCTCAGGGCGACGGGCAACGTCGCCCAGCTCCAGGAGGAGCTGACCAGCACCGAAAACAAGATCGGGTTCGCCCGGCAGCTCTATAACGACGTCGCGACCCAATACAACACCAAACAGGCCACTTTCCCCACGCTGCTGATCGCGGGGCTCGCCAAAGCCTCACCGGCCGAGCTGTGGGAGATCGAGGACGCGGCCGAGCGGGCGGTGCCGACAGTAGATCTCTCCATGAACAAACCGACGCCGTGAGCGAGGAGTCCAACCTCTTTGCGCAGCAGGAAGCCAATCGTCGCCGCTCCACCTGGCTGATCATCGGGTTCATCCTCTTCTTCGCCTGGGTGGGATTCGGCGGCGATCTCGCGTTCGCCCTGCTCACAGCCGATGGGTCTCCCGGCTCCTACCACCATGTGGTGCCGTTTATCGGCATTTGTACTACCCTGGCGGCCGGAGGCATCTGCTGGTACTCCTGGCGCTACGGGCCGGAAAAGGTGCTCTGGGCCACGGGCGCCTGGGAGATCATCGAGCCGGCCACCCCGGAGCAGAAGCAGCTGGTGAACGTGGTGGAGGAAATGGCGATTGCCTCGGGACAGCCCAAGCCCCGCATCTGGGTCGTCCCGGACGACGACCCCAACGCCTTCGCGACCGGCCGCGACGCAGAGACCGCGAGCATTGCCGTAACCGAGGGCTTGCTTCGAACCCTCTCACGCGACGAGCTGCAAGGCGTGATTGCGCATGAGATGGCCCACGTCCAAAACCTCGACGTGCGGCTCATGACCCTGCTCGCCGGGATCGTCGGCGCGATTGCTCTCATGTCCGACGGCATGGGAAGGATTTTCCGCTCCGGTGGAAGAGGCGTGTCGTTGAGCGGAGGGTCTAGCCGGCGGAGCGGCGGCAAAGGGGGCAACCCGCTTGGCCTCATCATCCTGGTGCTGTGGCTGCTGACGCTGATCGTGGCGCCGATCGTCTCCCGCCTTCTGGCAATGGCGGTGAGCCGGAAACGGGAATATCTGGCCGATGCCACCGGCGCGCAGTTCACCCGTAACCCGATGGCGCTGGCTTCTGCGCTGGAAAAACTGGAGGCGGCCTCCGCACCCACCCGGGCCATTACTCGCGGCGCCGCGCACCTCTGCATCGTGGATCCTGCTCCGGGGCTGCTCTCCGCGCGCGAGGGAAAGTTCGCCGACATCTTCGCCTCGCACCCGCCCATTCGACAGCGGATCGTTCGACTCGAGGGTATGGCCTACCAACAGGCCAAGCGGCAAGCGTCGGCCGGCTGATCGTGCGTTACAACGAATACCGGCCGTCGTCGGCTCTAGCCTCGCTGATTTATCGAGTCTGGACGTTGCAGGGCACCGCGCAGCGTGCGAGACCGCCGTTTCAGCGCGCCATGCCCGATGGCCGGGCAGAGCTGATCTTCAACCTGGGCGATAGCTTCGAGCAGCTCGAGCAAGGAAAGGCAATTGAGCAGCCACGCACGCTGATCGTAGGGACAACCCGCCGTGCCTTGCAGATTCGGCCAACTGGGAAAGTTGACCTGATCGGTATCCGGCTTCGCCCCGACGCGCTCGCCGCACTGCTCCGGGTCCCCGGTCGCGAGCTGATGGACCGCGCCCTCGATCTCACCCTCCTGCCCCGCCGCTTCGATCCCAGCCTGTCGGAACAGCTGGCCGACTTCCCCGATGAGGGGGCGCGCCTGAGTCTCCTCGAGCGACACCTTCGGTTGGCAGCGGAGCATGCCACGCCGCATCGCCGCCTCCGCGCTGCCGTCGAGCTGGTGCTCCGGTCGCACGATCCCCTGGTTGCTAGCCGGGCAGGGAACGTCGTGGGACTGAGCTATAGGCAGCTGAGTCGTCTCTTCCGGGAGCGAGTGGGGTTCGGGCCCAAGGTCCTTGCCCGGATCACCCGCTTCCAGCGGCTACTCCGCGCGCTCGAGGCGCGGCCCAACGCATCCTGGTCGGCGCTGGCGGCGGAGATCGGCTACTACGACCAACCTCACCTCACCCGAGAGTTTCGCGCCTTTGCGGCTGTCTCACCCCAGGTCTATCGCGCAGAGCTACGGGAGCTGACTCGTCACTTCATCGATCGAGGAGAAGGAGAGTCGGCCGGCGACGGCAGATCTGTCCAAGACGGCTCCGACCGGACGCAGTAGCTTAGAGACTCTTCCTTCAATCAGGAGTCGCGGATGCGCGCGGGAATTTCCCTGGCCCTCCTGCTCCTTGTGGCGGCCGAGCCCACGCCGCCGCCTTCGTTGCAGACGCTACGGTTCATGACGGGATGCTGGCGCGGTCCAGCAGGACGCGGCGCGATCTTGGAGGAGTACTACACCGCGCCCGCCGCGAACCTGATGCTGGGGGTGAGCCGGTATGTCCGCGAAGGAAAGGTGATCGATTACGAGTTTACCAGTATCGAACAGCATGACAGCGACGTCGTGATCACGCCCCGACCGAAGGACCAATCCCCCGCATCCTTTCGGCTTCGTCGGCTGACCGACGGAGAGGTCGTGTGGGCCAATCCAGAGCACGACTTCCCGCAGGTAATCAGCTACCGTCGGGTGGCTCCAGACAGCCTGGTTGCGCGCATTGAGGGCCCCGGACCTCAGGGGACGCGGGCAATGGAATGGCGGATGGCACGAGCCGAATGCTGGAAGTGATCGGCTACTGTACCAGGTTGATCATTTCAGTAGTGAAGGTGCCGGGATCGAAGGGAAGCTGAATGATGTGGTCGGCACCAGCTGTACGCGCCGCGTCGCCACCACCGGCGACGAGGGTGACCACGCGATAGGTGCGGTCTTCGGTGGGCTCGAACCCGGAAAGCGGATGGACTCCGGCCGAGTCGCTCCCACCGATCAGCAACACCAGAGCGATTCCGACACGACCAGCCGCCTCCTGGAGCTCGTCCACCTCGGCACAGCGCTCTACCCGAAAGCCGGCGTGACGTAGCAGCAGCGAGACGATTCGGGCGAGATCCTCGTCCGGAACGAAGATCAGCGCAGTGCCCCGACTGACCGCCGCGACCTGCGGGACATCGGGGCCCAGATCGAGCATGCTGACGCCGTCGACGTAACTCTTGCTTCTTGCCTCCAGCAGCTGGCCGATCTGCCGGACGATGTCCCGGATGCGCTTGAGTGAGCCCAGGACTCCGCGGAGCGACTCCTGGCGCTCTTCCAGTGGGGTATCGGGATCGGCAAGCAGGAGCTCGACATCGGCGAAGGCCGACATGAGCGGGTTGTTGATCTCGTGATGCAGCGTCACCGTCATCTCACCGATGGCGCCCAGACGCTCCGCCCGCACCAGGTCGCGCTCGGCGGCGACCAACGCTTTGCGGAGCTCTCGAGTGCGGCGTACCCGCTCGATGATCTGAGGCAACAGGTCGGCGAGGGAAGGGTCCTTGGCGAGATAGTCATCCGCCCCGCGTCGGAGCGCGGTGGCGGCCAGGGACTCGTTACCATGAGCCGTAACCAACACCACCGCTGGAGGATTGGGACGCGCTCGGATCGCGTCCAGGAGCTCGAGGCCGCTGCTGTCGGGGAGCTGATGATCGAGAAGGACGATGTCCACATCCTCCACTGCCTCGAGCGCCTCCCGGCCCGACGTGGCTACGGTGGCTTTGGCGAAGTGATTGGCCTGCAGGATAGTCTGGACCAGACGAACCATGGTGGGATCGTCGTCCACCAGCAAAATGCGCGGTCCTTCCCCTGGATCAGGCATGTGCTGGATTGGCCCCCTCCCGGAATCCGACCCGGGCGAATTTCTCCCATCCGGTCTTGCCCCGCCACGCGTCCCACAGACCTCGCAGACGCCAGTAGAGCGTGAGCTGGCGAAATCCGAGATTCTCCATCACCGCATACAGCAGGAGTATCACCACGTCGCGACGGCGACTGAAGGGGAGGAGTCCTCTCTGAAGCCGGTCGGCCAGGCCAAAGCGAAAGCGCCAGGCGCCCACCAGCACGGCCATCAGATTGACCAGAATGCCGTAGCCCAGCGAGGCCAGCAGAAAGGCCCAGAGATAGTCATAGTTCAGGAATCGGTGCCCAAGCACTTTCTCCATCACGAAAAGGAACAGCACCAGCAGGTAACCGGCCAGCTCGACCAGCGGGCCGTAGTACTCGAACATCCAGAACGATGGCAAGGCAAACCAGCCGATTCGGCCGAATTTGCGGCGCCACAACATCGCGCGGTGATAGTAGAGCGACTCGCGCAGTCCCCGGTACCACCGCCCCCGCTGCTTGCGCAGGGACTCGAGAGTCTCCGGCACCTCGGTCCACGCCACCGGATGGGGAAGGAATGCGATGCGGCGCTGATGCAGCTTGTCGCGCACGTACCGGTGCAGCCGGACCACGATCTCCATGTCTTCGCACACCGTGCCGACCCGGCCCCCGACGTACTCCTCCACAACTCGATGGCGCACGAACGGCGTCAGGTATCCGCCGGCCCGAATGACGGTCTCCTTTTCGAACACCGCGAAGACGCCGCTCAGAATGAGGATCGCGTCAATGCGGTCGAGCGCGGTGCGTCCGGTGGTGAACGAGCGGAGATACTCAACCATCTGGAATCGCGCGAGCGAGCGCGCCGGCAGCCCCACGCTCACCACCCGGCTGTTCTGAACCGTGCACCCGTTGGCGATCGCGACCTGTCCACCGACTGCCACCACGCGGGGGTCTTCCTGGATCACTCGCATCAGTTCCTTCAGCGCCCGTTCGTCGAGAATGGAATCGGCGTCGAGTGAGACGAGGTAGGGGGCGGTCGACGCGTTGATCCCCGCGTTGAGCGCGTCGGCTTTCCCTCCATTCTCCTTGTCGATGACGATCACCTGCGTCACTGCCGGCGGCAGCGGGATGGTGGCCTCGTAGATCCCGCGTATCGGCGCCGTCCCGATGGCGTCCCGATAGGGCAGATCGCTTCGGCGGAGCCGAAAGGCCTGCTCCAAGTGGGCCAGGGTCCGATCCTGCGAACCATCGTTGATCACCACGATCTCGAATCGAGGGTAGTCCGAGTAGATCAGGCTGGTCACGCTGTCGACGATGGTGATCTCTTCGTTGTAGGCCGGTACGATCATCGTCAGAGGCTTGGTCAAGTCGCCTTGGTCGATGAGATCGAGGTCCTCGACGAAGTGTCCGGCCACCCGGCGGCGCACCTGGCGCGCGGAGAGGACGATGAGCGCGAGGGTGTAGCTGTTGTACAGCACGAAATAGGCGAGGAACACCGGTTGGGCCACCAGCGCCAAGAGCGTGATGCTCTGGATCAGGATCTCGGTCACGTCGGGCCTCGCTCCCCAGGATGATCGAACAGCTCCAGGGTGCCGCTTACCCGATGACGAATAGCCGGCACGGGATCGACCCGCGCCACTTCTCGCGCGACTTCATCATGCAGCAGGGCCAAGGCCAGGGCCGCGGCGAGACGACGATCCTCCGCCCTCGCGGTTCGCGCCGCCTCTCGGAGTGCTCCGACGTCGGCGGCGGCCCGTACCGTCTCCGCGGCCACTCGCAGATCCAACCCCGGCGGGAGCGGAACCGGGACGCCCTGCAACAGGCGGCCAACGTAGGCCGCCGCCCGTACTGGCATCTCCGCGTCGCTTGCGAGCCGTTGAAGCGAGGCTTGTCCGCGGGCCCCGATCCGTTGAGCCCGGGCCAGCACCAGGGCGACCGCCTTCCGCACCTCGGGATCGGGGTCTTCCAGCATTCGGTCGAGCAGCTCCCACTGCTGCCCGGCGACCGCGGCACCGGCCACCGTCCGCCGAACGGCGACGGCGGGATCCAGGCTGAGCCCCTCGAGAGCGCGGCGATCGAGCATTTCCGGGCGGAGACTCCAGAGTGCGGCAACAGCTTCCCGCACCTCCGGGGCGGCGCTCCGCAACAGGGGGGACAGCAGCTGGGGCAGGTCGGGGTGCTTGATGTGCTGGGCCATTTGCGCCAGCAGCAGGGCCTCCTGACCATCGGGCGGAACTCCAGCCGCCAGCCGCAAGAGACTCGGGAACGCGGACTGAGCCAACTCGGCCGCCTCGGCCAGGACGGTAGGGTCATCGCTGGGCGAAAGATTCTGGAGCAGAATCGGGAGCGCCTGTTCCGGCGAGCTTTGGCTCAGGAGGCGCACCCCGGCGCGGCGTACTGGAGGACTCGGATCTTTCAGGGCTCGAGCCGCCGCCTGGAGCAGTTGATCGCCGCCGAGTAACTCTCCGGTGGCCATGAGGGCAGCGGTGCGCACCTCCGGGCTGGGATCGCCGCGGGCCATCTCCCGCAGCGCGCCCAGACTCTGCTCACCCTGCAGCGCGCGAAGCCCGCTGATCAGGCGAATGCGCTCCCCGGCACCCAGTATGCTGCGGGCTCCACTCGCGAGCACTGCTCCGGCCTGAGCGGGGTCGAGCGCTCCCAGAGCCCGGAGTTCGAGCCGCAGCGCAGCTGGAAGCTTCATCCCCAGGAGCCGAGTCTCCGGATCCTCCCTCAGCCGCTCTCGCAGATGCTGCCGCACGGCCGCCTGGTCGGGCATCTGAACGATGCCGGCGAGGATACTCTCACGCTCGAACGCGCCGATTGCCAACGCCGCAGCGGCCCGCACACCCACTGGCTCGGGACGCTGGCAGATCGTGGTCAGCGCGGCCTCGCCTGCCGGTACCCGCAGCAACCCGAGAGCGAGGGCGGCGCGCTCCCGCACGCCAGGGGAAGGATCTGCCTCAACCAGGCGAATCAGCGCGGCTCCCTGGTCCTGGCGCCCGCATCGGGCGCAACCGTCGGCCGCCGCGGCCCGCACCCGCTCATCCCGATCGTGGAGACCCTCGGCCAGCGGCGCGGCGGCCTGGCCCCCTCCGGCACGGCTCAGCTGCCGGAGGACGGCCGCGCGTACCAGTGGATCGGGATCGTGTCGCAGCCGCTGGAGGATGGCCGAGGCTGTAGGGGATCGCAGCCTGCCCAAGGTCGCGACGGCGCCAAGCTTACTCGCACGATCTCGCTCGTCGAGCAGCGACTCGGCAAAGGCGAGAGCGGCCTGGGGCTCGAGCCGCCTCACCCCATTCAGCATGGCACCGCGCAGAGCCGGCGATGCGTCGGCCATGGCTCGGGTGAGATGGTGCACTGCCGCCGGATCCCCCAACATTGCAGCCGCCTCGACCGCGGCCAGGCGGACGCTCTCCTCATCATCCTGGAGCAGATCGGTCAGCCGCTCCAGCAGCTCGCCCACGCGGGCATCACCCAGGGCGCGGACCGCGGCTTCGCGCACGCCGGGATCCCGGTCTCGGAGCAGGGTCAACAGCTCCGCCGACGCAGAGACAGCGCCCAGCCGGCCGAGCGCGCGCGCGGCCGCGGAACGGACCCGGGGTTCCGGATCGGCGGTGCGGGAGCGAAGCGGCTGCCCCATCTCCTCGCTGCCCAGATCACCAATCAGGCTGATGGCCGCGGCGCGCACCCGATCGTCCCGATCTCCGAGGACATGGAGGGCTGCCGGGACGGCGCCGCGCACTCGAAGGGCGCGGAGTGTCTCCCAGGCGAGCACGCGCAATCCGGGCGATGGATCGAGGGTGGCTATCTGGATCAACTCCGGCGCCAGATCCTCTCGCCGCGCGCGCCGAATCGCAGTGATCACGACGGAGCGGACTTCCGGTGAAGGGCTGCCGAGCAGATCGGCGAGCAAGGCATGGGCGCCGGCACCAGCCAGCTTTACCATGGTGTCCATGGTCTCGGGGATGCGCTCCCCCGATTGAATCAGGCCCGCCAGGCTCTCAGGAAGTCCCAGGCGCTCCAACGCGACCGCCGCACGGCTCTTGATCTCCGGGTCAGGATCCTCCAGTGCCAGCAGCAGGGGACCCTCGGCATTCAATCCGATGTGCTCCAGTGCCTCCACGCTCCGCATCCGAACCCACCACGCCGGGTCACCCAGGGCCCGGATCAAGCGATCGGTCACGACCGGATCATCGAACTGCCCCAGCGCCGCGGCGATTCGGGAGCGGACAAACGGAGCCGGGTCGCCGAGCAGATGATCCAACAGGTAACCCAGCGCGCGAGCGTCGCCCAGGCGCCCTAAGGCACTGGCGGACTTGGCGCGGACATCGTCGTCGGGATCGTCGAGGCCTCGACTCAGGGCAGGAAAGGCGCGCTGGGCGCGTAGCTCCCCGAGGACATTGGCCGCCCAGGGACGGGCGGGATGGCGGCCAGGGCGCTGAAAGAAGGCGATCAGTGGGTCTACCACCAGCTCCCCGTGTCGGGTAAGGATGTCCGCGATCCGAGGCGCGAGCCATGCCTCGGCCGTTTGCAGCGCCTCCACCAGCGGCTCCACCGCGCGTGGGTCGGCAATGCGGGCGAGCGCACGCAACGCAATCTCGCGGACGTCGGCGTCCTCGGTGCGGGTGGCCTGGACCGTCTCCAGTAGCGCCGGCACCGCCTTGGCGTTGCCCACCCGGCCGAGCAGCTCGGCGGCAAAGGCCCGCTCCCGCCATCGCCGCGCGTTTCGCAACCTGGTGATGTACTTGTCGATCAGACCGAGATGGTCGTACGCCTCCAGCAGCCAGGCCGGCCGCTCCGCCGTGCTCCGGGCCTGCTCTTCGAGGACGGCCTCCAGCGCCTCCAGATCGTATAGCGTCCGGCGCCGTTGCAGCTCCGGCTCGAGCAGCTCGCGCTCCCGAACGGCAAGGCTGGCCACCAGATCGCGATAGAGCCCCTTGCGGGAGGCGAGGCGGCGCTCGATCCAGTTGAGGTAGGTGGTGTAGACGGCCCAGGCGAGCACCGACACCAGCGCGACCGCGAGCATCGCCGCCGCCACGACCTGAATGACGGTCAGCGCGCTCACGTCGTGCTCAGACCTGTGCGTCGTCGAGGAAGACCAGCGCCTGCCGCCGAGCTACGACAGTCTCAAGCGCTCGGTGGACGACCGGATCGAGCACGGTGCCGATCAGGTCGCGCATCCGCTCGACCGCCACCTCCGGCGGCATCTTCTCCTGGTAGGGGCGTGCCGTGGTGAGAGCGTCGTAGATCTCGACTGATCCGATGATCCTGGCGCCCAGTGGAATAGCCTCACCCACCAGGCGGTCGGGATAGCCGAAGCCATCCCACCGCTCATGGTGATTGCGGACGAAGGCGATCACATCCTTCAGATGGACCAGTGGCGCGAGAATCTGCGAGCCCACGAGCACGTGCTGCTTCACATGCTCGTACTCGTCGTCGGTCAGCGGCCCTTGTTTGTTGAGGATGTCTTCACGGATTCCGATCTTGCCAATGTCGTGGAGCCGGCCACCGGTGCGCACCGCCTCTACTAGCTCGTCGGTACACTCCATTTCTGCTGCCACCATCGCGCAAAGGTCGGCCACTCTGGCTGAATGGCCCCGGAGGTATGGGTCCTTGGCCTCCAGAGCGTTGACCAGCGCCTCGAGTGTGGCGATCGAGATTCGCTCCTGGTTGGCTTGCTCCAGGCGGCGTTCGGCGACCCTGAGGGCCACTTCTTCCTTGAGCCACCGGTTGATCTGCTGGCCCTCGAGCAGGAACTTGCGGCGCTGAAGGGCATGGTGGATGGCGCGGCCGAGATGGGTGAGGTCGATGGGCTTGATGAGGTAGTCCAGCGCCCCACGCTGCATACAGAGGGCCGCGCTGGTGGCGTCGTTGACCGCCGTGAGCATCAGCAGGGCGATGTTGGGCTCGAGCTCCATGATCTGGGGCACGAGATCGATACCACTCATCCCCGGGAGATTCACGTCGAGCAGCATGCCAGTGATCTTCTGGCGGTGGAGTAGCTCGAGAGCCTCCTCGCCAGTTGCCGCCGTCGCAACCTCGTAGCCCTGGAGGGCCAGAAACTTGCGCATCGCATTGCGGATCGACTCCTCGTCGTCCACTACCAGCAGAGTGACTGGTCCGTTGCTGAAGGCCACGCAAATCCTCCACGGGCCGAGCCGCTAGGAGCGACGACGCCTTAAGTCTTCGGCCTCGCGCGAGGCGGCATTTGGCGGGGGGTCGGGTGTCCGGAAGGTAGGACGCGGGAAAGGACCGGTCAATTACCCGACGAACTCGACCGAGACACGTTCCGGCAGGAGTCCCGCGTCGTGGCCTCGATCCAGCAGGAGTTGCACGGCCTGCCGCCCGCGGGGTCCGTAGTCCACGGTCCACTGGTTGACGTACATGCCGACAAAGGTATCGGTGCGCTCGTCGCCGATGCCGCGATTGAACTGCTTGGCGTGCGCCAGGGCGGGGGTGCGATGCTCCAACGCGTATACGATGCTGGCGCGAAGGTCGCGCGCGATCTGATCGATCACTGCCCGACCGAGGTTGCGCCGAACCGCATTGCCGCCGAGTGGGAGGGGAAGGCCGGTCTCCTCGAGCCACCAGGCGCCGAGGTCGGCCCAGAGCTGCAGCCCACGGTCGCCGTAGGTGAGCTGTCCCTCGTGGATCAGCAGGCCGGCATCCACATCGCCGCGAACCACCGCGTCCTCGATTTGATCAAACGGAACCACGACCTCGATGAAGTCGGGCTGATACAGCCTGAGGCCCAGATATGCGGTGGTGAGACGGCCGGGGACAGCCACCCGGCGGCGACCAAGTGCCTCCCGGGGATCGTCCGGGCGTGGCTGGAGAGAGACCAGCCGGGGGCCGTAGCCATCTCCCATGGACGAACCCGAGCCAAGCAGGGCGTAGTCCCGCCAGATGTAGGCATAGGCGTGGATCGATACCGCCGTCACCTCCAGCTCAGCGCGCCGGGCACGCTGATTCAGCGACTCGATGTCGGCGAGCTCATGGACATAGCGGAGATCGCCGGTGTCGATCTTACCTGCGGCGAGCGCGTAGAACATAAAGGCGTCGTCGGAGTCGGGGCTGTGGGCGACATGGATGGTTTGGGGCATGACGATAAGGGCGGTAAGGGCGGTAAAGACGGTAAGGGCGGAAAGGAGAGAAAAGACGGTAACTACTACTACCTTTCCGCCTTTTCCGCCCTTTCCGCCCTTTCCGCCTCGGTTTTGAACTCCTCGATCACCGGCTTGTGCTCGAGATACTCCACCCGCTTCGACCCCATCTCCTGATCATAGTGGGCCAGGAAATCGGCGCGAGCTCCGGAGAGACCGGCGGTGTCCTTCGCGATCTGCGCGGCGGTCCCTCGAATGAGGTAGCCGAACAGGTGTCCCGGCGCGTCCGCCAGAATCGTGTCGGCGAGCGCCCGGGCGCCCGAGAGGTCCCCGGTCTGAAGCCGGATCACCGCGGCGTGGTACCGGGCGTCGGCATCGATGCTGTCCAACTGGTCGTAGGCGGCGAGCGCCATCGGAGTGAAGCGGGCGATCTGGACGCTATCTCCCCGCTCCGCAGCCTGCATGATCCGATTGTACAGTCGGTCGAATCGCTCTCGTGGGGTCATGCGGCTGATGTCGGGCGCCGGCCCGGGAGATCCGTCCGGCCCAACCGCGCCCGCGTTGGCCATCTCCGGTGCTACCGGCGCGGGCCGCTTGCTCACCACCTGATAGACGATGGCCCCGACCAGCAGCAGGCACATCGCGCAGGCGAATAACCAGGCTCCGCGCTCGGACCCGCGCGCCCGAGCGGGAGTGACTGCCCGCCCGCACCGGTGACAGAAGCGAGCCTGAGGCGAGAGCTGGGCCCGGCAATGGTCGCAGCTCTGGGCGACAAGGCTTGCGCCGCAGCTGCTGCAGAAGTTACCAACCACGGCGGCACCGCAGGCCGGGCAGGTGGACACCGGGGGGGAGGAGGTCATAGGGGGAGAACGGTAAACGGGGAACGGGAAACGGTAAACGGGGTCGCGGGCCCCTTACCCCGGACCTCATCCTGAGATTTCTTTCCTGTTCACCGTTTCCCGTTCACCGCTTACCGTTCACCCGATCTTCTCTGGGTAAGGGGACACATCTCCATGGCGCAGGCCAAGCACCGCCCAGCCGGCCCCCCTGAGCGGCCGAGTCTCCAGGGCTTCCCGACCGACCTGGGCGGATCGAACAAAGACGAAATTCTCGAGCTTACCAGGACGTTCGGAGTGGACTTTCTCCGGCTGCAATTTACCGACATTCTCGGCGTCAACAAGAATGTGGAAGTGCCGCGCAGTCAGTTCGAGAAGGCGCTCGACGGCGAGATCACCTTCGATGGCTCCTCGATCGAAGGGTTCGTCCGGATCGAGGAGTCGGACATGCTGCTCAAGCCGGACCTGGACACGTTCCGCATCCTGCCGTACGACGACGAAGGTGGCCGGGTCGCCCGGCTGCTCTGCGACATCAAGACGCCGGACGAGGAGCCCTTCGCCGGCTGCCCCCGCACCGTACTCAAGCACCAGGTCTCCCGCGCCAAGAGTCTCGGCTTTTCAATGATGGCGGGCTGCGAGACCGAGTTCTTTCTGTTCGAGAAGGCGCCAGACGGCGCGCCGACCACGATCACCCATGACGCAGGGGCCTACTTTGACCTGGGCCCGGTGGACAAGGGGGAGGAAATCCGACGGGTCATCATCGAGCAGCTGGTCGAGATGGGTTTCGAGGTCGAGTCCGCGCATCACGAAGTGGCCACCGGGCAGCACGAGATCGACTTCAAGTATGCCGATGCGCTGGTCACGGCAGACAATTTGACCACCTTCAAGTTCATCGTGCGCAATGTGGCCAACCGCTACGGCTTCGTCGCGTCCTTCATGCCCAAGCCGATCGAGGGGATCAACGGCAGCGGGATGCACACGTCCCAGTCGCTCTTTCGGGGGAAGGAGAATGCGTTCTACGACCCCAAGGCGCAGTATGGACTCTCCAAGGTCGCGCTCAGCTACATCGAAGGGTTGCTCCAACACGCACGCGGGTTCTGCGCCATCACCAATCCTCTCATCAACAGCTACAAGCGGCTGGTGCCGGGTTACGAGGCGCCGGTCAACGTGGCCTGGTCGATGCGGAATCGCTCACCCCTGGTCCGCATCCCCGAGCGACGGGGACAGGGAACCCGATGCGAGCTCCGGCTGCCGGACCCGTCCTGCAACCCATATCTCGCCCTTACGGTGCAGTTGGCGGCGGGACTGGACGGCGTCGAACGAAAGCTCCAGGCTCGGGAGCCGGTCAACCGGAACATCTTCACCATGAGCTACCGCGACCGGCGCAAGTACCGGATCGACGAGCTGCCTCGGGACCTGCACGAGGCGCTGGAGATGTTCGAGAAGGATGCGGTGGTCAAGGAGGCCCTAGGTGAGCACCTGACCGAACGGTTTCTCGAGGCTAAGCGGAACGAAGTGCTGCAGTACAACCTGCAGGTCAGCCGGTGGGAGATTGAAAACTATCTGGGGAGATACTGATCAGGATTTGTCCTTGCTCCCCGGCGTACCGCTCAGCGCCGGAATGCCGAACATGGCCCCGAGGGCAGCGAAGGCGAAGACCGCGATCTCGTTGAAGTGGGAAACCTTCACGTCGAATTGCAGCAGGTTGAGCCCAATCCCGAAGTATACGACCGCCGCCACCAGCCCAATGAGTACGCCATGCAGAAGCACCGCTCCAAGCGGGCGCCGTTTTCGCGCGGGCTGCCGGCTGGTCGTCGTGGTGGCCAGACCTCCCACCAATCCTCCCGAGAGCGCCGCCAGCAGGAAGAAAATCGGCCAGCCGAATTCGATTTTCGTTTCGGCGATCTGAAATCCCGGCGCCACGGCCCGAATCTTGGCCGGCCCGCGACCCGCGGAGCGGAGCCGGGCAACCGCGGCGCCGCCAGCCCCCAGGGTCACCTGGTTGGTATCCAGCGAGCCCCGATCGGCGCTGAGCGTCACGGTGACGGGATCAGCCGGTAGCCGCCCGCGGACACTGAGCACCAGAGTGGCCGTCTCCACCCCGAGACCTTGAATGCGCGCCGGCGGCGGCTCGAAAGCGAGCGCCGGCTGGACCGGCAGCCAGAGGCTCACCCCGCGAGGGTCGAACGTCGGCACGATGTCCACCCGCATCGAGTCTCGCACCGTGCGTGCCACGACGTTGACCCGCTCGAACTGAGAGTTGGTGCGTCGCAGCTCCACCGAGGATGGGTCAATCGAATCGGCATCACCCCCGAACCGGATCTGCACCGCCCGGGACAGCTCGCGCTCGACACCGGGGCTGCTGCTATCCTCCAACGCAATCTCGAAGGACCCCTGGAACAGGTCTCGATCGGGCCGATACCGGAGGCCGCCCTCGTAGATGTACACCGGCCGGTATGTCATGGCCGCGTTGTGCTCTCGGTCGAGACCGAGGTACTGAAACGGGAGAGCGAACACCGAATCCCGGCGCGCCGGGCCGGGTACGGCAGAGCTATCGTGGGTTGGGGCAGGTGTCGGCACCGCAGCTGCGTGGGTCAGGACGGCCCGGTCGCCGGTCCGAGCCGCTACCACCTCACCCGGGCGGAGGGTCACGTTGGCAGCCGACGCGGCCACGGTGTCGGTGCCATGCGAGGTGACGTGGACCGCGGCTCCCCGCTCCAGCGAAGCGCGTAGGGCGGGCGGCAGCTGGGACTTGTTCACCGCCCGGGCCGCTCCTTGAGCGGCGAGGGGCGCAGTAGCGACGCCCGCCAGGACGGCTGCGATGAAGACGGGGGACAAGAGAAAACCCTTGATTAAGTGATCCCGCCATTCTTATTCAGGGTGAGATCACCCGCCAGGGCGCTTTTGCGACACCGAGGGGCTGAATTGCGACAGCTCCAGGGCGACGCTGCCGTAGGGAAGCGGCAGATCGAGCTTCACCGGAATCCGGCGGGCATCATCGGTCAAGCACACACCCATGGTGCTCCCGCGGGAGCTGATCGCGAGCGAGAGGCAGGAAACGCTCTGACCACCGGGCAATATGGCCGGCTCGCGTCCCACGACCTGGACCTGGATCGGGTTATAGGCATTCCGGAAATAGCGGGGCACGTTGTAGGTCTTGCCCACCTGGAGCGGAATGGTTCGGAGATAATACAGAAACGCGAGCTCGTCGAGCGGGTCGCGCGGGGCAACCCAATCCTGGGCCACTCCCTCCTGCCGGTACCGGCCGGAGTCGGGCACGATCTGATAATGCTGCTCCTCCACTCTGGTGCCCTGCTCCAGGCGTCGGTGAAACCGAAGCGAGTTGAAGCTGCCGGTGGCCACCCACGAGGTCAGATCGTAGCGCACTCGAAGGCCGGGAATCCCACCCTGGCCGGTCAGGGCCAGGACAATCGCGGGCGTACCTCGCTCCTGAGCCAACCGGCTCACCGAGGCAGTCGCCGTGCCTACCGGAAAGGCGCCGAGTTTGGCCTCATACTGCAGCGTCTCGCCAACGCCGAAGGGATAGGGTATGGCGAGCTGCGTGAGTAAGGCAGCGTGGACCAGCAGCGTGGGAGCTAGCATGGGGCAAGCAATATATACCGGACGCACGAGCCCAAGCGATCGTCGCGAATGGGCCGGGCGGTGAGCCTGACGCAGCCGGCCGCGTACCTGCTCGATCTGGACGGCACTCTGTATACCGCAGGTGCTGCCATCCCGGGAGCGGTGGACCTGGTCGCCAAGCTGCGAGCCGCCGGCACGCCCTTTCGCCTGGTCACCAACACCACCAGCCGGTCCCGCCGGATGTTGGTGGAGCGGCTGCGCGGCTACGGCTTCGAGGTCGAGGCGGGTGAGATTTTCACCGCGACCCTGGCGGGCGTCGCGCTCGCACGGCGCGCCGGATACTCGCGGGTGGCTCCGTTCGTGCCTACAGCGGCACTGGAGGACATGACCGAGCTCGACCTGATCGGCGGCACCTTCGGCAAGCCCGATGGGCCTCACTCAGCGCCTCCGACTGCGGTCCTGCTGGGCGACCTGGGCGAACAGTGGACCTATGGACTGCTGCAGGAGGCATTCGAGTACTTGATGAGGGGCGCCGCACTGGTGGCCCTTTCTCGAGATCGCTACTGGCTCCAAGGCGATCGCCTGGCGCTCGATGCCGGGCCGTTCGTCGCCGCGCTGGAGTTCGCGGCCGGCGTCACAGCGAACGTCGCCGGCAAACCCAGCCAGGCCTTCTTCTCGGCGGCACTCGACAGCATGGGGGTGAGTGACCCAGCTCGGGCCGCAATGGTCGGTGACGACCTCTGGTCCGACGTCCAGGGCGCCCAACACGCCGGTCTCCAGGGCTGGCTGGTGCGAACCGGCAAGTTCCGGGAAGAGATACTGCGAAGCTCAACCATTGTGCCTGACCGCATCCTGCCGAGCATCGCCGATCTCGTTTAGCCAGTTCGTTATCTTTGTCCGCTCTATCCTTTGGAGTTTCGTTGCGGTTCCGGCGCATCCTGCCGCTGCTCCCTCTTTGCCTTGTCGCTCGACTGTCCGCCCAGGGCTCCGCCGATTCCGGACTGGCGCCTGCCAGCGGGAATGTGGTTCGTGGCATCGAGCTCGACCGGCGAGACATCTTCGATCCGACGGAACGCAGTTGGCTCGCGCGAGTAGCCAACGCTCTTCACGTGCAGACTCGGGCCAATACCATCCGGCGGGAGCTGCTCTTCCATCCAGGGGAACCCTACGACTCGGCGCGCATCGCCGAGTCGGAGCGCAATCTGCGGGCGCTGGGAGTGTTTCGCCGGGTCAAGATCGATTCGGTACGTACTGACTCCGGACTGGTGCTGCGGGTGCTTACCAAGGATGGCTGGAGTACCCAGGCGGACTGGCGCTTTCGCAGCGCCGGCGGTGAGGTCGCTTTTACCATAGGCCTGGTGGAGAACAACCTCCTGGGCACCGCGTCGATCGCTGCAGTCCGTTATCGCAAGAATCCTGACCGCAGCAGCGTCATACTCGGCTTCCGCCGGCCCCGGCTCTTTGCGGGGAGAGTGGCGCTGGGCCTGCAGTACGAAAACCGCTCGGACGGGCGGCTGTGGGCGATGTCGGCGGAGCAGCCGTTCTTCTCCCTCACCTCGCGGACCGGGTTTCTGGTGGGGGTGGAAGACCACGACGAGCGCGTGCTCCGCTTCTTCGACGGCGAATCCAAGGCGCGGGACACGCTGACTCGGCGGTTCACGCTAGCGCGTGCTTCCGCCGCCCGGTCACTTCAAGCCTCGTCTACTGGTTTTCTCCGGCTGGGCCTAGAGGGCCAGATACGGCGCGACGATTTTCTGCCGGAGGGGTCACCGACGCCGTTCCCCCGGACCGTGACCGGCGCGTTGGGGCCCTACATCGTCTGGAACCGGGCAAATTTTTTGGTCGCTCGCGGCGTCGCCGGCTTTGCCCGAGAGGAAGATGTCGACTTGGGAGCCACGCTGCGGTTTGGGGTGCTCGCCGCGCCCAAGGCGTTCGGCTACGATCGAGACGGAGTGGCGCCCCAGGTGAGCGCGCGAATCGGGGGACTGGTGCCGGGTGGCTTCGGCTACCTCGAGGCGGTGGCAAATGGGCTCTATTCCTCTGCCGGACTGGACTCCGGCTCGGTGCAGCTCGCCGCCACCGCGGTGTTGCAGCCGACTCGTGGACAGGTGGGGATCCTGCATATCGAGGGAGGGTGGATTAAGGATCCACTGCCGGGTGCGGAGTTCGATCTGGGGTTGGGCTACGGCCCACGCGCCTTCCGCAATCATGCCTTCACCGGCGACCGCACCGTTTTCGGCACCGCGGAATACCGACTGACTGTGGCGGACGACTTCCTTGGTCTGATTGGACTTGGTGTCGCCGGCTTCGTAGACCACGGCGGGGCCTGGTACGCAGGGTCACCTCGCCGGGTCGGGTGGGATGCCGGGATTGGGATCCGTCTCGGTGCCAGCAGATCAACCGAGACCGAGGCGCTGCGCTTCGATCTGGCCCGCCGCTTCGCCAACGATGCCCAGGGAGCAGGCTGGGTCGTCACCGTGGGGAAGGGTTTCGTCTTCTCGCCGCTGGGCCGGCGCGCGTTATAATGTAAGAACTCTCACCCCGGATCCCATGACTCCTCCGCCTGCTGCCGAGCCGGCTGCCCAATCGCGCCGGCTACCCAGGATCGCGCTCGCGTTCGCTCTGGTGGTGATTCCTTTCGTGCTGTTCAGTCTCTATGTCGGCCTCATGTTCGCCTGGAGTTATTCCGATGGCGAGCGTGCCGGGATCCTGCAGAAGTTTTCGCGGAAGGGATGGCTGTGTAAGACCTACGAAGGCGAGCTGGCGATGTCCATCGTTCCGGGAGTGGCCCCGACGATCTGGGAGTTCAGTGTCCGCAGTGAAGCGATAGTCCCCAAGCTCCGGAGTGCCATCGGCCGCAGGGTAGTGCTGCACTATACCGAGCACCGAGGCATTCCAACCAGCTGTTTCGGCCAGACCAACTATTTCGTGGACAGCATCGCCTCGGCACAGTAGCAGTTACGCCCGGAGCAGGCGCAGCGCCACAACCGCCGCGATCACGAGCGCCAGGACCAGTAGCACGAGCCCCAGCACGGTGATGCCCTGGCGCCGGGTCAGACGGTGAACCTCCCGCATGATGCCTCCCAATAGCTCATCGCCTGATAGTACGACCTCCGCTTGCGTCGAGCTAGCGTCGACGCTGGGAAAGTGGCTCGCGGCGCGCTGGGCGGCTCTCACCGCGCTTCGGCGGCGACCCTTCATGACCGTGAGAATTCGGACTGCGGACGAGAATATCCTGCGGCGCACCCCGGCTGTCCTGGTGGGGAACAATGCCTACGAGACCGCCGGGGAGCTGCGCTCGACGGCGAGGTCGTCGAACTGCGGACTCCGCTTCGGTGCCGCAGTCGGCCCGGAGCTCTCCGAGTATTCGTCTCCTAAGACTCACCCATCATTGATGCGAGTGCGGGCCGTGACCCAAGCACCGACTCGCTTTCGGCCCCCGCGGAACTCGAAGTGTTCCTCCGACATGAGTCGCTCACCCAGCGGTGTGGCCGGAGCAGTCAGGTGCCAGAGCAGCAGCTGCTGCCCGATGACCGTGGCCGGCAGCCACACGCCGGCCTCGATGCCTGGGTAGCTCGCCGCGTACTCCGGCTTGAGCCGGGCCTCGCGAATGTTGCCCTGCACGCTGGTCCCCTCCCGCGCGCTCGGGAAGGGCGCGCTCGACTCGGACGGGCTCGCCGCCGGATTCGAACTGATTGAGCTGACGGAATTCGGAACTTGGGCAATGCGAGTGCCCGGAGAAGATGCACGAGGAAGGTCGGCCGCACTAGTGGGCGTAGGAGGGCCCTTCGGAGAGGTATTTTCGGTACTCAGGGGCTGGCACATCTCCTTATCGCCCGATATTTTACGCTCCCCGTTGGCGCCGTAGCCAAGTGGTAAGGCAGAGGTCTGCAAAACCTCCACCCCCGGTTCGAATCCGGGCGGCGCCTCTTAGGAGGGCTAACAGCTAACGGCTAACAGCTAACAGCTAACAGCTAACTCCCTGGTCCTGACTTCTTACTCCTTCCGCACTTCTCACTCCTCTACTGCTCACTTCTTACTTCTCACTCCTCACTCCTCACTCCTCACTTCTCACTTCTCACTTCTTATCCGGTGGCGGAATAAAAGCCAGATCGGCACCGTCCAGAATCTCAAAGCTGAAATGAGATCACCCGCTCGAGCGGGGACGCTCACCATGAAGACCGCGTCTGGACGTGCGCTTGCCTTGGGGCCGCACTGGTCACCGGAGCAGCAGGAGGTTGTGGCAGCGAGCGGCGATCAGCAGAGCGGCACGGTCAACTCGCCTCTCGGCGATGTGTTGCGGGGTGGTGGTAACCAGAGACGGTGTGCCGGAGTCAGGGGTGACCGTTACCTGATCCACCGAGGATGGCTCCCTCGCCCCGAGGTCCGGACAAACGAACGCAGATGGAATCAGCGCAGCTACCTGGACGCTGGGTTCGACTGTCGGTTCGCAAGAGGCCCAGGCCGAGGTCGTGGGAGCGACCGGCTCGCCGGTGGAGTTCACCGCGACCGCCACTGCCGCCGAGCCGCCGTCACCTCCACCACCACCGGGCCCGCCGTCGACCGTGGCGGTGACCGTGGGGAACAACTTCTTCCGCAGCGATCGCAACCGGACCTCGGATCCCGCGGTCGATACCGTCGCAGTCAACGGCACCGTGACCTGGACCTGGACGGCAACCGGGACGGTGAGCCATAGCGTGCGATCGACCGGCTCGCCCAGCTTTACGAGCAGCGCGATCCAGAGCGGGAACGGCAAGAGCTACTCCTCCCGATTCACCCAGGCCGGCACCTACACCTACGACTGCGGCGTGCATGGAAGCAGCATGACCGGACGAGTCATAGTGCGATGAGAAGGCAGAGCGCTGCTAAGCGGAGGACTTGATGGCGGCGGCGCCCCGAATCTCGATCTGATCCCCCAAACCAGTGCGGTCTCAATGGCGACTTGCCCTGGGCGCGGCAGGTCGAGCTCGCCCGGCCCAAGATGCCACGCCGCTATGTTCCTGAAACCTCAGGCACGCCTCTCCCGTCCCGAGAGGGCCGCCCAGGAGTCCTTGACTGGGGCGGCTTCTTCAACTCGCAACCGGACTTGCCTCGCATGGCTCGAGTCGCTTGCCTGCTTCTCCTCGGTCTCGGCGGGATCGCCGCGCAGACCGCCGCCCAGCAGCCCGCCCTGACCTACTCCGTCGATCTCAACCACCGTGCGGACGACCTGTTCCGGGTCACTTTGTCGGTGAAAGGGCTGACGGCAGAAAATGCGGTCTATCAGTTCGCTTCGACCGCCCCAGGAACCTATGAGGTGATGGACATCGGTCGCTTCGTTCGGAGCTTCGAGGCCTTGGACGCTCGGGGACATCGGGTGGCGACAGAGCGAATCTCAGTCAACCAGTGGCGGCTGGCCGATGCCCCACGGGTTCGGACGATCCGCTACACCATTGCCGAAACCTGGGATACCGCGGTACCAGAACATCCCATTTATCTGATGTGCGGCACCTCGCTCGAGCGGGACAATGTCCTGATCAACCCGCATGCGATCATCGGATATCCGACCGGGCTGCAGGCGGATTCAATCCACCTCCGCCTGGAATACCCGGCTGGCTGGAAAATCGGGACCGCTCTCCATCGCACCGGCCAGCAGCAATACGTGGCCGAGAGCTACGACCAGTTGGTCGATTCCCCGATTCTGCTGGGCCGGCTCTCCCGGGCGCGGGTCGTGGTCACCGGCGTCCCGGTGGAGATCTATGCCTACTCCAAGAGCGACAGCTCCAGGGCTACCCATCTGCTCAGCGCCATGGACGCCATGCTCCAGGCCGCGGGCCGATTTCTGGGCAAGTTGCCAGTCGATCACTACACCTTTCTCTACCATTTCGAAGATCGGGACGCCGGAGCCTGGGAGCATTCCTTCAGCTCGGAGTACGTGTTCCGGGACGGCCAGTTTACCGACTCGGTGGTGCAGAGGGTGAAGGACATCGCCGCTCATGAATTCTTCCACGTCGTCACGCCCCTCAACATTCACAGCGAGATCATCGAGCACTTCAACTTCGTGACCCCGGTTCCCTCGCAGCACCTCTGGCTCTACGAGGGGACTACCGAGTGGGCCGCGCACATGATGCAGCTCCGCGCCGGTATCAAGAGCCCGGAGGCCTACCTCAACACGATTCTCCAGAAGATGCGAATCGACCGTAGCGCCTTCGACACTGCCTACAGCCTGAGAGAGCTGTCGCTCACGTCGTACAGCGATTCGGGGCAGAAGCAGTACGGCAACATCTACATGCGCGGCGCGCTCGCAGCGGGTCTGCTCGATATCCGGCTGCTCGAGCTTTCCCACGGCCAGCGTGGGCTGGAGGACCTCATTCAGGAGCTGACCCGGAAATACGGTAAGCATCGCGCCTTCCCCGAGGCGACCTTAGTGGACACTCTCGTGGCGATGACCTACCCCGAGATCGGGGACTTCTTCAACCGCTATGTCTGGCACGCGGAACCGCTGCCCATCAAGGAGTACTACGGCAAGCTGGGTATTCGCCTGGTGGAGGATGGGGAAGGCCGGCCGGAGAGGTTCGAGACTGACCCTAACCCACTGCCGGATGAGCGGTTACTGCGGGAGGCCTGGCTGGGACATAAACCCAAAGGCGCCACCTGACCGAGTCGCAAATTTGGGTGTATTCTCAAGTGACCACCCCGTGGAGGGTAAACCGATGCGGAATCACTGGATCATCAGCGGCAGTGTGCTCGTCCTCGCGCTCGCCAGCGTCCGGCCGGCCTCGTCCCAGGAAACCACCCTTGCTTCCGCGGCGCCGTCCTGCGTTTCGGATTGGGGTTGTTGGGGAGTGCGGCCGCCACTGGGATTCTATGTCCAGGCGGTGACCGACGGAGGGCGTTACGTCACCCTGGAGGACGGGAGCGTCTGGGAGGTCGAAATCTCCGATCGGGCAACGTCGGCTGCCTGGACCTCGGAGGACTTCGCTGGTCTACATCGGATCTGGGCCCCCCGGGAGGATTTCGAGTTCCAGCTGAGCCGGGCGGGGATGGGCGAGCAGCGCGTGGCCGCTCGCCTGGCAGGCCGCCAACCGGCGGCATACCGCAACGATTCCACGTCGGCGCATCAGGAGTAATAGCGGCGGAGGTGGTCGGCGACCCCGTCGAGATCGGGAAACAGGCGTCGCTCATCCACGCTCACCAGGTCGAGTTGGTCCCGCAGTCGCCCTGCCTCCCGGGCTGGGATCACGAACTTGGTGAGCGTGGACCCCAAGCCGTGGCGCTCCAGGAATTGGTCGAAGGTCACCCGCTTATCGGAACAGAGCGTGAACGTCGCCGCCTGCGCGACGATCCGCGCATCGAGCGAGGGCGGCTCCAGCATGCAGGCGAACTGCCGCCCACGCTGTCCCGCCCCCGCCCCTGCCCCCGCCCCGAATAGCGTCCAGGGAGTAAACGGACGCTCCTGCCCGAAGATTCCTTCCAGATCCTGAATCAGCAGAGCCAGCTCCGGCAGTTGGAAGAAGCGATGGACGCTCTTCCAGTCGAGCCGCCAGACCGCGCGGTCCACATTCGGCTGCCCACCCACCGTAGCAAAGTGCGCCGCCACCAGCGGAGAGTAGGTCCAATCGAGCAACCTGGTGGGAAGCCCGTGATGCTGGGCCGCGACCAGCACCTCCCATTCGTTCACGGGGGAGGTGGTGAAATACGGTCGCGAATAGCGGATGAAATTTCGCAGAATATGCTCTTCCAGATCGGCCTTGCCGTGGGGAGGTGCTCCGCCCAGCTGGTCGAGACTGGTCAGCAAAGGCCAGGACGCGTCGGCCGCACCTCGATAGACCCCGCTGTACCGGCGGCGGCCCGTGGCCGGATCCGGCTCGACGGGAGTGACCTTGGCAATCAGGTCACCGAGGCTCGTCACAACGACTTCGGTAACAGACATCCTGCGACGCACCGGGGTGTGATGTGTGACATTGTCCGCTTGGTGCCGCGGCTGCAACTCTAACCAATGAATCTAGATGACCCAGTCGTACCGGGCCGCTGGGCGGCTCGCGAGGACGACCCCCCAGGAGTCCGGGAAGCTCGGCTCCGACCCGAATGGGCGCATCTCTACCCCCGAATCCCGCCGGGAGTGTGGACAGTCGCGGCGGAGCTGGTCCCCCAAGTGCTCCGACACCGGCTGCAGGTCTCGGGAACCTGGGAATTTGCTCGCCGGATCCTGGTGGACGAGCACTTCGATTTTCGGGGAGGACGGCCCCGCGACGAGAGCTGGGGCGGGGTGTTAACCCGGGTAGAAGACGCCTGAGCTCGACCCCCGGCGTATCTTCTCACCCATGGCCGCGGCCGATCTGCAGACTCTCGCCCGGCGCTTGCCTTCTCGACCGGTGACCCGATTTGCCCCGAGCGCGACAGGATATCTTCACCTGGGTCACGTGGCCAACGCGGTGTACGTCTGGGGCATCGCGCGTACTCGACGGGCGCGTACTGCTGCGGCTCGAAGACCAGGACCGGATCCGCTGCCGGCGAGAGCACGAATCAGGCAAGCGGAGACACTGGAATCCGCGAGCTGCGACGACAGGGAGTCGCGCCGGGCCTTTCTCGGTCAGGCTGCCTATCTCACGGGACTGCTGGCAACGCCGAGGGACCTCCAGCCGGCCGACCTGGCTGGGCTGATCGCGGCGGGTTAGGATCTGAAATGCCTCGCAAGATCTTCGTAGGGCGGGTAGCCGGGTGGATAGCTTGTCTCCTGGTGATCGCGTCGGCCGCCTCGACGGCGCAGCAACTGCCGGTGGTCGTGATTCAGACGGCATTGGGCAATATCGAGGTGGAGGTAGACTCGATCCATGCCCCGGTCACCGCCGCAAACTTTCTTCGCTACGTGGACCTGGGCTTCTATCGTTTCGGGCAGTTTTACCGGACGGTCCGATCCGACAATCAATCCAATGACAAGGTCAAGATTGGAGTGGTGCAGGGAGGGCTCGACTCGCTCCGGGTCAAGGATTTTCCCCCGATCCGGCTAGAGCGAACGAAAGTGACCGGACTCTCCCACAAAGACGGCACCGTGTCGATGGCGAGGGACGGGCCCGACACGGCCACGTCGGATTTCTTCATCTGCATCGGAGACCAGCTACAGCTGAACTACGGGGGCAAGCGTAACCCCGATGGCCAGGGATTCGCGGCGTTCGGGCACGTGTTAGTGGGAATGAATGTGGTCAGGAAGATTCAGGCGGCGCCGGCGGAGGGTCAGCGCCTCACGCCGCCGATCAAGATCCTGAATATTGTTCGCAAGGTGTCGTGAGGACGCAGAGGACGCTGCGTCCTCTCAATCCTCTCCGTCCTATTTATCCGTCTTCCCCTGCAGGATCCCATCCCGAATTCGGGTCGCCTTTGCTGACGCCGTCGAATCGGCGGTAATGCGACCCTCCACCCGGGCGCCCAGCCGCACCTTGCCTTTCAGGGTAAGCGTGTCCCTCCCCCGGAGAACCTTGATGGGCAGGGTATCGCCCTCGTTCTTCCCGAATCGCGAGCGATAGGCTTCCCCGAAGCTGGGGCTGGTGACGGACACATCTCCCAATGCGAGCAGATGATCTCCCGGTTTGACCCCGGCTTCTTCGGCTGCGCTTCCCGGCTGAACCGCACTCACCACGATGGCGCCGCTCGAGTCCTGCCCGCTGGCTACGCCCAGCCGCGGCTCGCGGATGGTGTCTGCGACCGCACGCAAGCCGGCGAGCGGCAAGATCTCATTCCAGGGATATCGCTCACGGCCATCCACATACTTGGCGTTGAAGTCGGCAAAGCTCTTGCCCCCCGCCGCCCGGCTGACCGCCCGCCACCAGTCCGCTCCGGTGAATCCGCGACCCTGCTTGTAGGTCGTCCGATACACCTCCCGCATGACGTCGTCCAGTGACCGACGGTTGTCGCTCGCGTCACGGATCATGATATCCAGCATGAACCCCGCCAACGAGCCTTTCTGATAGTAGAGGTACTGGGTGCCGTCGGTGGGGTGGATCCAGGTGGTCAGCGACGCGTCTTCCAGTGCGGTCGGTGGTGACACGGCGACCGTGCCGATCTTGCCGGCAGTGACGCCCAGGAACTGATCGGCATTGATGATCCCTGAGCGGACCAGTGTCAGGTCGGCGTAGTAGTCGGTGATCCCTTCGCTCACCCACAGCCACGGCGTGGGCTCCATGCGATCATAGCGATAGGGCACCATCTCCGCCGGCCGCATCCGTTTCACGTTCCAGGCGTGAAAAATCTCGTGCGCTGTGATGGAGGCGAGGATCGGGTTGCCGATGAACTGAGGGTTGTAGATGCCCAGATGGGAGTTCTGGTGCTCCAGGGCGCTGCCGCCGCCGAAGCCGCGCTCGAAGACCATCATGATGGTGTAGTTGGGCCACGGCGTCTCCCCGAAGACGGCCGCCTCCGTCGGGATCATTTTGCCGATCTGTTCCCACAGTTGGGCTCGCGTCGGGCCGGCCACGCTTCCCGCGGGGTAGGTGGCCAGTCGAGTCCAGACACCGGCCACCTGCTGGCTGTCGTAGTCGAACCGGCCCACGAAGAAAGGCTTGTCGACCAGGTCGTGATAATTGCTTTCCCGGTAGGTCCGGCCGGTCTGTGACGCGGTCATGCCGGTGGCCACGAGCCAGTTCGGCTGGGTCTTGATGCTCACGGTTGCACTGAAGTTGGGTTCGCGGCCCTCGGGATACGGCAGCAGGTTGGTCCCGTTGAAGAAGGCGAAATCGGGGCGAGCCCACGCCATGGCGTTGTCCAACGAGTCTGCCAGATAGTTGAACCGCACCGTCACCGTGCGGGCGCCTTCCGGCCGCACCCTCCAGGTGTCGTAGTCCAGCTTGTCCCAGACGAGCGGCTTATCGTTTGCCGTGGCTTCGAAGTCGGAGACCCAGCGTGCGTACCACGCCATTTCGTACGACCCTGGCGTCCACTCCGGCCACGAGAGCAAGACTGGCCCCGGCCCGCTCACATCGAAAGTCGTCGACACTTTGATGGTGCGCTCCCGGGCCAGGGCGGAGTCGAAGGTGATCTCGTAGCGGAGATTCGTAAGCGGCGCGGAGCGGGGCGGAGCGGCTGGAGCCGGAGCGGCGCGCTGGGCCTGTGCGGACGTTGCAAAGGCGATGAGAAGCCCCAGCGCTCCTGTACCTAGCTTGATCATTTGACTCCACTCCAGTCCGAGATTCCCACCACTCACCACAGAGGCACAGAGGGC
>JBIOUY010000095.1:0-17319 GCA_044867445.1 Gemmatimonadales bacterium | reverse complement strand
GTCACGGTTGTCGCGCCCCATCTTCTTCTTGAGATATGCCAGCTGGGCCTCGATCGCCTCCTGCAACCGTTGCTGGTCGACCTCGTGCTGGAGCCGGTCGTCCGGGTTCGGCCGGGTGCCGCCTGCGGATTCGAGATCGCGCCAGGCGGCCTCCACCGAATTGGACCTACGCCCCCCTGCGGCCGCGCGATACTGGTTGGACATCTCCTCGATCTCGCGTTGGGCCAGGGCGAGCTCATCGTGCTGCACGGCGATCTTCCGGGTCAGGACCTCGATCCTGGAGCGATGCCGTTCGGCAAATCGTTCGGCCAATGCGACGGTCTCGGCGTCGGGAACTGTGGCAGCCAATCGTCCCCGCCGCTCGGCGTCCTCGAGCAGTTTCCGCTCGGCTTCGAGCTCCCGCTCGGACGCTGTCAGCGCTTCCCGCATCGTCGTCAGGCCCACCTTGGCCTCCAGGAGCGCCTCGCGCAGACCCGCGGCGTAGCCACGGGGATCGGACGAGGTATGCTCACGCAGGAACCTGTCCAGCCGCGCCTTCAGGCCGTCGAACACGGCGGCCGAATACCTGTCATCAATGACACCTCTGGGGACACGCCGGTCGGAGGAGCGCCGGATGGCCGCCGATCGGCGGCCGATGCTCACGGGAGTTCCAATGTTAGGAGCGCGATGGATGAGGGTCAAGCGAGCCGGCGCGCTCCTGGACTCTGCTCTTCCCAGCGCCATCGGCCCGGGCTACAGTACCAGGACCTCCGTCCGGTAGACCGCGGGAGACGATGCCGACATCCACTTGCGCCGTGTGCGCTGAGATCGCAGGACGCATCGTCCCTCCTGGCGGGGTTATCCATGAAGACGAGTTCTGGATCGTGAGCCACCACACCGGCCCCTTTACCGATCCAGGTGAGTTGATGGTGAAGGCGCGACGCCACAGCGAGTCTGTGGCCCAACTGAGCCAGCCCGAAGCTGCGGCACTGGGACCTGTGCTCCGTGCAGCGGTCACTGCCATCGAACGCGTCGTCCGCCCCGAGCGGGTGTATGTGGCCAGCTATGGCGAGCGGCAGCGGCACCTGCACTTTTTTCTTCTCCCCCGTACTGCGAACCTCCCCGCCGGGCACATCATCTCCGACGTGTACCGGCGCGCGCGTACCGTGCTGCGCCGGTGGGGAATAGCGCGGAACCCGACTGCCGCAGCTCGAGCCGAGGTCGCGGGACGCATCCGGGAAGATCCGGCATGGAAGACGTTGAGCACCTGATCGTGGGCGCCGGTCCGGCCGGACTTCGAGCCGCGCAGGTGCTGGCGGAGGCCGGCCGGGAAGTACTGGTGCTGGAGAAGCGTCATGAGATCGGCCCCAAAACCTGCGCCGGCGGGCTTACCGTCAAGACCATGGAGCGGCTGGAGCAGCTCGGGCTCCGCCGGGACGTCGCACTTCGGAACCTGGGTCATGTCGCATTCAGCGGACGCCGTGCGGTAGCCCTGGATCAGGAACTGGCGGTGGTGTATACCCTGCCCCGTCGCCAGCTCGGCCAGTATCAGCTCACCTGGTGCCGCACCGCTGGGGCTGAAGTATGCGCCGGGGTGGCTGTCCGCGAGATCGACCTCAGCGGTCGGACCGTTGCCTGCGATGGGCGTCGCATCCGCTGGCGCCACCTCATCGGGGCCGATGGAGCGGATTCCGGAGTTCGACGTGCCCTTGGCTTGCCGTCGCCTCGAGCCTATTTCGCGGCGGAATACAACATTCCGGGAACGCCGCTCGAGCCGTTGAGGGTCGAGTGCGATCCCGTTGCCCTCAAGAACGGCTACTTCTGGGTCTTCCCCCACGCCGCCTACACCTCGATCGGAGCCGTCGCGCCCAAGCACATGGTGGCGCCGTCAGCGCTCCGCCGTTACCTGGACAGCCGATTGGAAGCGCTAGGTGTAACTCCGGGCGGGGCACCGTTTGAAGGTGCCACTCTCGAAGTGGAGTTCTGCGGATTCCATTTTGCCGGCCAAGTTCACCTCATTGGTGACGCCGCCGGTGTGCCGTCCTCGCTCACTGCCGAAGGCATCTACGCCGCTCTGATAACCGGGGAGGAGGTGGCACGCGGCATTCTGGAACCCTCCGACCCGACAGTCGCCACCAACAGTTGGCTTCGGGTCAAACGGCGTCATGACCGGCTCGCCCATTTCATGTCCTGGCGGGCCGGGCGGGCGGCCGCGTTCCCAGCGTTGGCCGCGCTCGCCTGGCTCCGACCGGCTCGGCGACCGATGGCGGAATGGTTTCTCGCCGGTTGACCGCCACCGATCATGGATCTGGAGTCTCGGTTCGAAAAGCTGTGGAGACGGCTGGGCGCTGCCGGTAATGGTCGCGGGACATTCGCTCGGCTGATGGCGGCGTACGGGGAACCCCACCGCGCCTACCACACAGCCGAGCACGTCGCAGACTGCTTGGCTCAACTGGATGCCGCGCCCGGAAACGCGACGGAGCGCGAGTTAGTTGAGGGAGCGATTTGGTTTCATGATGTGGTGTACGACCCGCGCGCCGGTGACAACGAGGCGGAGAGCGCCGCCTGGGCCACCTACATGCTCTCCGGAGCGGGAGTGGCGCTGCCCACGATCGACGCAATCCGCCGACTGATCCTCCTCACCCGCCATGTCGAGCCCGCCAGTGACGCCGCGGGTAGCCTGCTGTGCGACATCGACCTATCCATCCTCGGAAGATCGCCAGAAGAGTTCGATGCGTTCGAGCGCCGGATCCGCGCCGAATACGATTGGGTGCCGGAACGGGAGTACCGAGAGGGTCGTGCGCGGGTTCTTTCCCGGCTCCTGGCGCGGGATCCGCTCTATCAGACCCAGCACTTCCGGCAGCGGTACGAAGCGGCAGCGCGTAACAATCTTGGGCGAGCCATCGCTCAGCTCGCCGATGGCGTGGGACAATGAGACGAGCGTGATCTAGATCACGTCGGTGAGACTGGTCCCGGATTACGTTCGCCGAATGGGGCTCCGGGTGGAGACACTTACAACGTCGAAAGGTATGCACATGAAGCGCACCTCATGGATTCTGGGCTCGATGACCGCCATCGCGCTTGCCGCATGCGGCGGTGGGCGGCAGGGCACCCCGGGAACACCGGAGTCGGGGGCGGCCGGCGCCCCGGCCGATACCACCGGGATGGCACCGGCGCCGGCACCATCTGACACTTCTGCGGGCGCACCCGGGGTGTCCGATACCTCGAGGAAGCCGACCGGCGCCGACACCGGCATGAAGGCCGACACGAGCAAGGGCAAAACCAGGAAGACCACTCACGACACGACTTCGAAGTGAACTGAGGAGGGGGTGGCTCAGGCGGCCAGGTGCCGAGTGAACCACTCCCGAGCCAGCCGGGCGACCATCTCAAGTGCGCCCGGCTCCTCGAAAAGGTGCGTTGCCCCCGGAACGATCTCGAGCCGGGCCTCCGCGGTCAGCCTTAGCAGTGCCGCCTCATTGAGCTGCTGCACCAGTGGGTCACGCCCTCCCACAACGAGAAGAGTGGGTGACCGCACACGGGCCAGCGCCTCGCCTGCAAGATCTGGCCTCCCTCCGCGAGACACCACCGCGGCCACACGATCCGGCTGTTCAGCCGCCGCCACCAGCGCCGCGCCACCTCCAGTACTCGCACCGAAGTAACCTACCGGCAGCCCTCGTGTCGTCGGCTCCAAGCTGACCCAATCGGTCGCAGCCGTCAGCCGTTGAGCCAGCAGTGGGATGTCAAACCGCAGGTGCCCGCTGATGCTATCCGCCGACTCCTCTGAGTCCGTCAACAGATCCATGAGTAGGGTCGCGAGCCCGGCTGCCTGGAGTTCCGCGGCAACGAAGCGGTTGCGGCTACTATGTCGGGAGCTTCCGCTGCCGTGGGCGAAGACGACGATGCCCGTCGCCGGTTTCGGTATCGCCAGATCGGCGCCAAGACGGAGCTCGCCGGCAGGGATCCCGACCGCAACGGGCCGAGCGACCAGTGACCTGCTCACGCCGCCTACCCTGGTATCGAAACCGAGGATTGGGCGATTGGAGGCGCGCTGGACCCGTACTCTTCCGCGACCTCGGACTCGCTTGGGCGCGACCCCTCGCTCTGCTCTCGGCGCGATTTACGTCCAATCGAGACATTGGCCAGCGCCTGAACAACCGCGCCCAGGCCGATCACACTCAGCACCGTGCCTAGACCTCCGCGGTTTTTCACCCCACCGATAGCCGCGGCGCTTCCCAGCGTTCCCAACAAGAGCCTGCTGGCGGGAGCCAGTCTCGTCCTGCCGATTGGCGGCCGGCCCGGGCCCTGCAGTGAGGGTACGCCGGCGGTCTGCTCGTAGACCTCGAGCTGATTCTCGACTTCACGGACTCCGCGCACGCGGCGGATCGATCGGAGGATTGCATCCAACTCGGCGGCTGGAACTGGCCCGGTCAAGGTGACTCGGCGGCCGTGCACCGAGACCTCGATCGCGCCGGGATGGGAGGCCACCCGGCCCAAGGCCGAGCGGACCCGCTCCTGCACGATCTCGTCGCCCGCCTGATCCCGCTTCAGTCTCGCGGCCAGCTCCGCGGCCGCTCCGGCTGACCGGTTCCGCACGTCGCGCGCGGTGGCCCCGACACCCTCACTCAACATGCGGGACGCACGGAAACCCTGGTCGCGAATGAGTGACCGCCGCCGAGCCCCGCGATCGGGGTCCAGCACGTACATCGCGCTGGCACCCAGAAGGACGCCGCTCAGCAGTTTTCCTGACCCTCTCATATGCCTATCCTCCTCGGCCCCAGGCTTCCACTGCCCGAGTCTCGTCAATGTGAATGATTGCGTCGGAGGTGGGTCTCATCACACGCCCACCTGTTCCTCCGCGGCGCGGCGAAGCAGGGCCCGGACCTCATCGTCACTGGTTTGGGTGAAGTCATCATACCAGGCTCCGACGGCCACGAACGGTTCGGGAGAGAGCGCACAGACGACGTCATCCGCTTCCGCGCGGAGCACCTCGCAGGTCTCAGGTGGAGCAACCGGCACGGCTACGACGAGCCATTCCGGACCCTGGGTTCGGAGCGCCGCCGCGGCGGCCCGCATCGTGGCACCGGTCGCGAGCCCGTCATCCACCAGAATCACCACCCGGCCGCGCACATTCGGAGCCAGTCTTGCGTCTCGATACAGCCGCTCGCGTCGCTCCAACTCCTTCTCTTCCGCGGCTGCAACGGTCGCGATCACCCGGTCAGGGATGCCGAGCATCGCGATCACGTCCTCGCTCAGGATCCGGACTCCCCCCGAAGCAATAGCCCCCATCGCCAGTTCCTCGTGGCCCGGGACCCCCAGTTTGCGGACCAGGATGAGGTCGAGCGGCGCGTGCAGCGCGCGGGCAACCTCGTAGCCCACTGGGACGCCTCCACGAGGCAGTGCCAGCACCAGCAGGTTGGGTCTTCCGGCGTAGGGCTTCAGCGCCTCGGCCAACCGGCGCCCGGCCTCAACCCGGTCGCGGAATCGGGCTTGGTACATCCCCCGTCTCTCCTCTCTCCCACACTACACATCATGCTCCCGATGGACTTGAAACAAACGCCAGCCCAGGAGAACTGTATCCCCGGAGCTGGCGTTGCCGTGGGTGTCGCCGACGCATGCACGCTCGCCCGGCCCGCTTCGCAGACAGCCCGGGACGGGTGCATGCATAAGCGCGGCAGACGGACCTCGATGTGACCCTGCTCACACACTGAGTTATCGTTGGTTCCATGGTGCTTTACGAGGTCACGCTCGAGGTGGAACCGCCGCTCACCGAGCGGCTCGGGGCTTACATGCGGAACAGCCACATTCCAAGAATTTACCAGACCGGATGCTTCCGAAGAATCAGCTTTCAGCGAGCCTCCTCCACCCGCTACCGCACTTCCTATCAGGCCGCGTCATCCGGCGATTTGGAGCGTTATTTGACGGTCCACGCGGAGGCGTTCCGGGCCGATTTCAGGGCCCACTTTCCATCTGGGCTCACGATCAGCCGGGAGACCTGGACCGAAGACACCGCCTGGGGTTGAGCGATGGCTGCTCGCTGGCCGGTGCAGTATCATTCCCCGATGATGCGATCGGGTTTCCTGCTTTCGGCTTTGCTGCTCGCCGCCGCTTGCGAACGAAGCGGAGGCGGACGAGCCGCATGCGGACTGGCGGCACTCGCCGGTCCAACCGCCCTGCTTACCCAATTCAGCGTACCTAACCAGACCCTCAGTCAGGTACCCCGAAATCTTCCCGAGCGGCTGGTCGCCCGAGTGGTCGCTGGACCGGCCCTCCCTGCGGTCGTGGGACGCTCCGACTCGCTTCTTCTGATCGGCGTGGAAGGCAATCTTTCGCCGGGCGCCAAGCCCGGGTACGGTGTACTGGTCCTCGACCAGAAGGAGAAGGCCCGCGGGGTGGTGCTGTATGAAGGTCTTCCGGTCGAGGGAGCACCGCAACTCGGAAAAGTCGCCATTGAGTCGTCCACCGTACCGCTCATCGGCATCCAGCTCGATCCCAGCCGGATCGAGGATGCCCGTTGTCCGATGTTTCCCGACTCGGTTATCCCGTGAGCCTGCCCCGCATCGCGATCAGCGGGGTGGTGCGGGACTGGGATGGAGCTCCGCGCACCGGAGTGAATTCCGCGTACGTCCGCTCGGTGGTTGCCGCTGGCGGGGTGCCTCTGATTCTGTCGCCGCTCATGGGCGCCTCCGTGGCGGGGAGGGCCCTTGCCGGGATTGATGGGCTGCTACTCACCGGTGGAGAGGACATCGATCCAGCTTGGTACGGAGCCGAGCCGTCTCCCCTGCTCTCTCCGCCGAGCCGCGAAAGGGACATCTTCGAGCTGGCCCTGTTCGCCATGGCCCGGCAGCTGGAGCTGCCCATCCTTGGCATCTGTCGCGGGATTCAGCTGGTGAACGTCGCGCTGGGAGGTTCACTCTACCAGGACCTTCCCACCGAAAGGCCGGGGCCAACCGAGCACAACCGTGCCGTCGATCGCGATACCCGTTCCCACGCCGTGCGGCTCACCCAAGGCAGCCGCGCAGCCGCAGCGCTTGGCACCACCACGCTGATGGTGAATTCATTCCACCATCAGGGCGTGCGAGAGCTGGCATCAGGATTGGTCGCGACCGGCTGGAGTGAAGACGGATTGATCGAAGCGGCGGAGGGAGCGCCGGATGGTCCCTGGCTGTTGGCTATCCAGTGGCATCCGGAAGAGATGAGCGCCGATGTTGCCGCGCCGGATCGTGGGTTGTTCAGGGCATTGGTCGAACAGGCGGGCAAGGAACTAGTGCGCGCCGAACTCCCGTAGCACGCGGTCGGGCGTATGCACGCCGGGGAACAGCACCCGGTCGCTCACGCCGTTGAGAGCGCTCCGGAGAGAAGCGAACCGCTCCGCCGCGGTCCGGAGCACGGCGGCCAAGCCGTACTCTGTGGCGAGGACATGATCGGAGGCCATCTCAAAGCCGCGCCGGCCGAGGGAGTCGTAGTAGGTCACGTCCGGCCCCGCTTTGCGGAGATGTCGCGCCGCGATATAATCGGGAAAGAGCCCGGCCAGCCAGAGAGCGTAGTTGCCCAGGTGCACCATGACTTTGAAGCGCCGGTCGCCACCAGTCGCTTCGAGGTCGGCCAGGATGTCTATCATGTACCGGTGGCGCTGATCGTCATGCCAGTCGATGCGCCACGCACGGTCTCGCTGTCCGAAATCGAGCAGCAACGCAGCGAGGTAGTCAGCGAGGTCCCGATCCTCTATGCCAGCACCCCGGAGAGCATGCCGAACCAGCACGTAAAAGAAGAGCGCCTCAGAGGGGACCAGCATCGTCCTGACCGTGAGCAGACGTTCCAGCAGATCGGGCGCTTCCAGCAACGGGTCCGGACCCTCACTCATCAGCCGCCGTTCCAGATAGGCACGCCGGTGCGCGGAGCCTCGGCTCAACAGCAACATCACCAGTTGCAGGTCCGCCGACGTCAGACGGCCGCGGGTATTCGCCCGAATCATGACCAGCCCTCCCTTGACACATCCTCCGTCATCCGCTGACTCCTCCGGATCGCTGGCACTGCTTCGCCAGGTCACCGCGTTCGGTCAGGAACTGGCCGGCACTCTTCGCCGCGCTTCGGTGGTTGATCTCCTCGTCCGACGAGTTCGGGAGAGCTTTGCCCCGGCTGAGATCGCCCTCTCCCTGTTTGACCGCGACGCCGAGACTCTGGATTTCGTGCACGCCTGGCCGGGCGGACGTCCCGATCGTCGTCCTTTGCTGGAGTTGGTGAGCCGGCGTGGAGCGATGGCGCTTCCCGATGGCCTCGGCCCCTTGCTTCAGGATGTCGGACTTCCGTCACTGCCCGAAAGTGAGGGAAGTTGGCTCCTGGCTCCCTTTGTCGCGAAAGCCAGAGTAACTGGAGCGGTCGCGGTACGCGGTGAGGTAAATCGCTTCGGGCCGCGTGACCTGGCCCTGCTCGAGGGCCTTGTCTCCCAAGCCAGCATCGCGCTCGAAAGTGCCCGGCTGGTCGACTTGCACGACGACGGCCGCCGTTCCTGGCAAGAGGTGGTCGACGCGATCTCGCCGGCGCTCTGCATTGTCGATCGAGTGGGCCGAATCCGCCGGGCCAACCGGGCCTTCGCCGACCTGGTGAACGCGCCCCCGGCCGGGCTGATCGGCCGCCCCTGGCAGGCCTTCGTCCCGCCGGAGTGGGCTACCGATCTGCAACGTGCCTTGGATCAGCAAGGAGCGGGCCGCGAGGTCGAACTCCGCACGGGTGAGCGGACCTATGCCGTGACCGCGGTGCCGATTAGCAGCACCGACCGGACCGCCGCCGTGCTCCTCTTCGATGATCAAACGGAGCGGCGGCGATTGCAAGACCAGCTCATCCAATCGGAGAAAATGTCCGCCATCGGCCAGCTGATCGCGGGGATCGCCCACGATCTGAACAACCCGCTGGCCTCGGTTGTGGGCTTCGCCGACTACCTCACCGAGGTGCCGCACGTGCCCCCCGCGCTGCGGGAGCCCCTCACCGTGATCCAGGAGGAAGCCGAGCGAGCCTCCAACATCGTCAAGAACCTCTTGAGCTTCGCCCGCAAGCAGGATCACCAGCGGCGACCGACGGCGTTGAAGCCGCTGCTCGATGCCACCTTCGTGTTGCTCCGCAATCAGCTGATGGCGCATCGGGTCGATGCGCGAATCGAGGTCGAACCGGATTTGCCGATGCCCGACATCGACCCCAACCAGATTCAGCAGGTGTTTGTCAACCTGATCAACAACGCGGCGCAAGCCATCGCCTCCACTGGCCGCCCGGGCACCGTCGTGGTCCGCGCCCGGCGCTGGCTCGACGGAGTGGCGATCGATGTCATCGATGACGGACCCGGAATGTCCGAGCCGCTCGCGGCCCAGGTCTTCGAGCCGTTCTTCACCACTAAGCCGGAAGGCGAAGGAACCGGACTCGGGCTCTCCATCAGCCAGGGTATCGTCCGAGAGCACGGCGGCCGTATCATGTTGGCCACCGAAGAAGAGAAGGGCTCCACCTTCACGGTTCAACTGCCATTGGCGACGCGCCCACCCGAGCCGCAGCCTGACTCGAGCGCCCGCGGTCCAACCAAGCGGCTTCGCGTCCTCGTGGTAGACGACGAGCCCCACATCCTGCACTACATGCGCGCGACGCTCGAGGCCTGGGGTCACCTCGCCTTCGTGGCCAGCGATGGTGAGGAAGCCTTGGCGCTGGCGAGCCGTGAGCCCTACGACCTGGTGATCTCAGATCTGCGCATGCCTCGGCTCGGTGGCAGGGAGTTCTACGAGGCACTGGCCCGTCTCCACCCAGCCATGGCCGAACGGGTGGTGTTCAGCACCGGGGACACGGTCCGGGGTGACACCCTCGCCTTCCTCGAAACGCTCGATCGTCCCTACCTCCACAAGCCATTCAGCCTGGCCGAGCTTCGGAGCCTGCTCTCGGAGGTCGCGCGGGACAACGGCCCGTATCCTCTGCGCCGCGACAGTGGGAGCCGCCCGGTCGAATCGACCTACGAGGGGTGAGCACGAGGGTGGTCCACGTCGCGTCCGGTCGCGAGTGGCGCGGAGGCCAACGGCAGGTGTGGCTGCTCGCCCGGGAGCTGGAACGACTCGGGGGCGTGGCGCAGGTGGTGGTCACGGGCCCGGGGACGGAGTTGGCACGCCGGCTCCGCGCCGACGGCATCACCGTCCGCGAGGCCCCCTGGCGCATTGGACTCGACCCGCGGGTCTGCGGGACCATCTTTGCCGCCCTTCGCGGATCAGGTGCTCTGCTCCACGCTCACGATGGGCATGCCGTCATTCTGGCCGGGCTCTGCGCCTCGCTCTCGGGCCGGCCTTTCATCGCGACCAGGCGAGTCCCTTTCCACCTCAGGCGTCGAGGCTATTGGGGTCGCGCTGCCCGCGTGATTGCTATCTCCCAGGCAGTCGCGTCAGTGCTGGCGGAAGATGGGATCCCACCTGAACGTATCAGCGTCGTGCACTCCGGCATCGCGCTGGATCTCGCGCTCGCCGCGAAACCTGTCGGCGTGCGATCTCAGCTCGGCCTTCCACCCAATGCACAGATCGCGGCCAGCGTGGGATCGCTGGAACCGGAAAAGGATCACGGTACCCTCCTTCGGGCCGCGAAGGCATTGGAGCATCGTCAACCCTCGCTTCACTGGGTGCTCGCGGGAGATGGAAGTGAGCGGCTTGCTCTGGAACATCTCCGGGATGACCTGGGGCTTCATCCCAGAGTCCATATCGTCGGCCAACTGGACGATCCCCTGGGGCTCATTGCCGATGCCAATCTTTTCGTCATGAGCTCTAGGGAGGAGGGGTTGGGGACCTCGGTTCTGGATGCCATGGCACTTGGCATTCCAGTTGCTTCTACGTCTGCCGGAGGGATCCCAGAGATGTTACCCGATGGCTCAGGGCTGCTGGTTTCGCCCGGGAACCACATGGCACTTGCGGGCGCAGTGTCGCAGATCCTGGACGATTCAGTCCTGCGTCGATCTCTTATAGAGAATGCCCGCGCGGCGGTCCAGCGGTTCAGTGCGGACAACATGGCCGCGGAGGTGAGAAACGTGTATCGTTCCTGCGCCCATTTCCTTGACTGACCATGATTTACGTTTGCATACCGAGCTACAATGAGGCCTCGACGGTGGGTCTCTTACTGTGGAAGATCCGTCAGGTCTTCGCCGGATTTCCTCGGGAGTATCAGCTGCTCCTGTTAGACGACGGCTCTACTGACGCCACGTCGGAGGTGCTGGAGCCATACGCCCGGGTGTTGCCCCTCACGCTCCTGCGGCATGAGACCCGGCAGGGATATGCCGCGTCGGTGGAGGAGTTGCTCCGCAAGGCAGTCGAGCTCACGGATCGACCCAAGCGTGACGCGGCCATCGTGATGCATGCTGACTTTGCCCACAGTCCTCAGGCAATCCCCGATCTGGTCCGGCGGATCGAGAGCGGCGCCGATGTTGTGGTCGCCGAGGGACGACTCGCAGGACAGCGGTCGCGGCCGCACCGTATGCTGCGGCGCTTTGCCCCCCTGTTCCTCCGGGGAATCGTGACGGTACCCGGGGTTTCCGACCTGGTTTCGGGATTCGCCATTTTCCGGCTAGTCACGCTGAGAAACGCGCTCCGCAGTCAGAATGGCGCGCTGCTGGTAACTGACGGACTTGCCGCCAACGCCGAACTGTACTGGCGGGCAGGACGGTACGCTCGACGCGTCGAAGCCATTCCGGTGGTCGAACGCCACGACCTTCGGGGCCGTGCCACCCGCCTGCAGCCGTGGCCGGCCGCTATCGAACTGTGGCGAGCCAGGCGGTTGCTCAGAGATGCGCCAATACCACCGGTGACCGCCGATGCCTCTGCCCGGCGCGAGGGCGAACGTGAAGCTGAGGCGGTGTCCTCATGAGCCTGCTCGTGCTCGCGCTGGCGCTTTTTCAAGGCGGAACGCCGCCTGACCCGGCGCCAGCCTATCCCTTCGCCGTTGGCGAAACTCTGACCTACAGCGCCAAGCTCGGCCTGCTCACCCTGGGCTCGGGAACTCTGGAAGTGGCGGGTCTGGATTCGCTACGCGGTGAAGAGACCTTTCGATTCCGGTTCCGGCTTCAGGGGAAGACGGTCTTCTTCAGCATGGATGACGTTCTGGAGTCCTGGGTGGGGACCAAGGACTTCAACTCCCGCCGTTTTCTCCAGAACTTTGTAGAGAACGACAAGACCAGACGCAAGCTGTATGACATCTACCCGGACTCGGGATTTTTCCGCGAGACGGGACGCCCCCTGCCAGAACCTTCGCCGCCCGATCCGCTGGACGATGCGGCCTTCTTCTATTTCGTCCGAATCACGCCCTTGGAAGTGGGCAAGAAGTATTCGTTCGACCGGTATTTCAAGAAGAAGATGAATCCCGTCAATATCGAAGTGGTCAAGAAAGAGAAAATGGAGCTGCCCGACGGAAAGGAGATCGACTGCCTCGTTCTCCATCCAGTGATCGAGACCAAAGGAATGTTTTCCAAGCGCTCCGATACCAGGATCTGGCTCACCGATGATGCCCGCCGGTTGCCGGTGCAGATCCGGAGCAAGTTCAATTTTGGGACCATCACCCTCCGGCTGAAGGAAATGGTGTTACCCGGCGCGACCCCTTCGACACCGGGCGCCTGAGCGTGCCCTATCGCGAGGCCGACCTCGGCCGTGTGCGCACGATCCCCGTCGCAGGTCGTCGCAATAAGGTCGACAACGCACTCCTGGCCGACCCACCGATACCGAACGCTTCTTTCACCGACTTCCTGGATAGCCTGCCGGAAGTGCTGGCAGCGCGCGACCTCCGCGCCGTCATTGCCGGAGTCGCGGCCGCTGCGCGCAACCGGAAGGCAGTGGTGCTGTTGCTCGGCGGGCACGTCATCAAGGTCGGTCTAGGTCCGTTGGTCAATGCCTGGATTGAACGCGGAGTGGTCTCGCACATCGCGCTGAATGGCGCCGCTGCGATCCACGACTTCGAGCTGGCTGCTTTTGGTGGCACCAGCGAAGACGTGGAGAGCGGTCTGGCGGATGGGAGCTTTGGAATGGCGGAGGAGACCGGCGCCGAGATGAATGCCGCGATCACTGCTGCAGCTGCTGCAGGTCAGGGAATGGGAGAGGGATTGGCCCAAGCACTTGCTGCTCGCTCCACCAATCCCGGCGCGTCAGCCTCAGTGCTCCTAGGCGCGCTGCGCCACGATGTGCCCATTACCGTTCATGCCGCGATTGGGGCCGAGATCATTCACCAACACCCCAAGGCCGACGGTGCATCCCTGGGCGCAACCGGTCATCGCGACTTCAGGCGGCTCGCTGCTTCACTGGTTGACCTGCACGAGGGCGGCGGGATACTCAACTGGGGCAGCGCGGTGATTCTCCCCGAGGTGTTTCTCAAGGCCCTTACCATCTCTCGCAATCTCAATGAAGGACGACCTACCCATTTTCTCGCCGCCGACTTCGACATGCAGCGGCATTACCGACCCAGTCTCAATGTGGTGCAGCGGCCGACCCGTGTCGGCGGCAGCGGCTATCTGCTCACCGGCCATCACGAGATTCTGATTCCGTTGTTGGTTTGGGGAGTGGTGGAGAAGCTGAAACAGCTGACAGCTGACAGCTAACAGCCCTGAGATTCGAGCCGACGCCTCCCGAGATTGTTAGCTGTTAGCTGTTAGCCTCCTCAGGCCGGCCTCCCGGCAATCATCTCCCTCAGCCTCGCCGCCGTGTTGGGCGCGAAGATCTTCAGGATCAGGTAAATCAGGAACCCGACAAAGGCGAACCAGAGGATCGCGCCCAGCAAGCCAATCACCAGGCCGAACAACCCGAAGAGCAGCTTCAGCAGGAAGATGGCGATCACCGCGAAGATCGCGAAGCCGAGCAGGTTCCGGAGCATACTAGTTTCCCTCGTGAGAAGCGGGTCAGGGCGCAGTACGCCGAGACGTTTCAAATAGTTTCATAGGAAATATAAGTGGCTGTCTCCTACGACGTTATTGTGGTCGGCGGGGGTCCGATCGGGGCCGCCTGCGCCCGGGAACTGGCCCTGGCTGGGAGGCAGGTGCTCATCCTCGAGCGTGGGGAGGACCTCGGTCAGGCCTGGCGGGCGGCAGCCGGTATGCTCGCCCCCCAAATCGAGACCAACCAGGATGAGACCGTGCTCGAGTTCGGGCTCGCCGCGCGGGAGTTGTACACCGATCTGGGCGAGGCACTCCGTGAGTCCACCGGCATCGACATCGGGCTTTGGCGAGAAGGAATCGCCTGGGTCGCAGAGGGGGACGACGAGGCGGCCGACTTACGCTCCAGGGTGGCGACCCAGCGTCAGCAGGGACACCTCTGCGATTGGCTGGATGCGGACGAAGTTCGGGCTCGCTGGCCCTGGCTGGGGCCCACCGAGGGTGCCTTGTGGGCCCCCCACGAAGGAGCGCTGGAACCGATCAAGCTGGTCGAGGCACTCGTCGCCGACGCCAAGCGGCTGGGAGCCAGGCTGGTTCAAGACGTCGTGACCGGTGTGGAGCAGCGTGGTGATCGGGTGTTCGGTGTCACGGGCAGGCAGGGTCACTATGCGGCACCCGATGTGGTCATCGCAGCAGGAGCCTGGTCGAGCGAGATCGACGGTCTACCACGACCGCTGTCGATCGCACCGGTTCGAGGGCAGATGGCGGCGCTGCCGTGGCCCAGCGCCGCCTCCCGGGCCATCGTGTACGGGAAGGGAGGCTACCTGGTGGCTCGAGGCGATGAAGCCATCGTCGGGTCGACCATGGAGTATGTAGGGTTTCGGCCGGAGGTAACCTCTTCGGGACTTGCTCGCGTCTTCGCCAGCGTCACCGCGCTCTGCCCTTCGCTGACCAGGGCCGAGGTGCGCCGAACCTGGGCCGGGCTTCGCCCGATCACCCCTGACGGCGTGCCCATTCTGGGCGCCGAGCCTCGTCTCGAGGGACTGTGGTACGCAGCCGGCCACGGCCGGAACGGCATCCTGCTCGCTGGAATCACCGGCCGCGTCATTCGCCAACTGCTCGCCGGCGAAGCCACCGAGCAAGACATCCGACCCTTCTCGCCGACTCGGTTTTGGCAGTGGTAGCGCTGAACGAAGCGTCGCCGACTACCGGCACCCAGAGGCAGTAGAGCAGTAGAACGAACTGCACACTCTGAACACCGATAGCCGGCGACAAGTCCGACGCCGTAAGACCTACGCTAGGCTCGGAAGTCTTTGGTCGTTGGTCTTTGGTCTCTGGCTACTCCTCACTCCTCACTCCTCACTCCTTACTACTCCTTACTCCTCACCTCTCACGTCTCTCCTCTCACCTCTCACCTCTTACTTCTTACTTCTTACTTCTTACTTCTCACTTCTCACTGCAGGGTCTACGGCGTCCTCCCGCCGATTGGATCCATCCCCCGGGCGGCATACATCCGATTGCTCCCGGCGAGCGTAGCCGAGGTCACAAGGGCAGTGCGGCACCCCGACTGCCACCACCTCACGCGCAAGGAGATGCATGGCCATGAACGCCAGACCGACTTCCCGCCGGCGGGCGCTCGCCGCAGGGCTGGTTGTCCTCGTGGGCGCCGCCACTGTCGCCGGGCTCGCCCTCGGATCCGATCACCAGGACACCCCCTTCGTGGAGCTCAACCCCAAGTCCGACATGACCGACGTGTACGCGTTCCCAGGCTCGACACCCAGCAGGATCGTCCTCGCTATGGACACGTGGGCGTTCCTTACGCCAGCCGAGGCTCAGGACCCGAACGATGGCTCGTTCGATCACAACCTGCTCTACCAGTTCAAGATCGATAACAACGGCGACGCCAAAGAAGACCAGGTGATTCAGGTGAGCTTTACCGGAGAGGGCGCGAACCAGCAGGTCGAAGTGCGCGGGCCGATCGCTCCGCCGGCGCAGGGTGCCATGGAGAACGAGATCGCCGACGCCACCCCGGTCGTAAAGGGCGCGCTCAACACCAACCTGGGCGACGCCAACGGCATTCAAGTCTTCGCCGGGCCTCGGGATGATCCGTTCTTCATCGACCTCGAGGCCTTCTTCTGCGTTCTGCCGGACCGCAAGCCGGTGAGCGGGCCGCTGGCTCCGTCTTGCGCCCTCTCACCCAATCCGCAGGCGCCGTTCTTCTTCCGGAGTCCGGGCGTGGACTACGTCAGCGGGTTCAATGTGAATTCGATCGTGATCGAGCTCCCCAGCTCCATGATCGAGAACGGCGCCCCCGGCCGGCTCGGCATCTGGGGCACCGTCAGTCAGTGACCACCTCTACGACATGAACGAAAGGAAGCGACCCATGCAGCTCAGCACCTTCGCCCGCGGGGCGCGCCTTCTGGCGATCGCGTCCGCCGTCGCGGCGGTGAGCCTGACCACCGCCTGCAGCGACGAGAATAACAACAACACCGGGCCGTCCACGCCCCGGATGTTCAACCAACTTCAGCGCCTCGGTAATCCACTGGTGAGCGAGGTATTGCTGGCCAAGCGGAGCCATGAGATCCATGGCAGCATCGGTCCGGACCAGGACCCGGCGCTCGTTGCGCCCGAGGTCGTCGACTTCATGACGACCGTAGCGGGACGCGATCCGGCGTACATCAACGCGATCGCGCCGGCGCTGATCCCGGACATGCTGATCGTGGACACGAGTAAGGATCCCAGCACGGCATCGTGGCTCAGCACCACGCTGTCGGGTGGCTGGGGCGGTCGGAAACTGCAGGACGACGTGGTGGATCTGGCCCTCACGGCCGTGTTCGGCAGCGCCCTGGGCGATGCCGCTCACGCAACTCCTGAGCTCACCACCGACAACGTGAGCTTCGATTCGCCCAATGTGACGACCACGTTCCCCTATCTCGCGCAGCCGAACTAAAAGCTCGCGAGAGTCTCCGGCGGCTCGTTCACGGCCGCCGGAGATCGCACGGGTTCAATCCAAGGGGGCAAGCATGCGAAAGCTGGCGTGGTGCGCCGTCGGAGCCTACCTGGGCCTCGTTCTCTGGGCGGCCGCTGTCTCGGCGGGCCGTCCGGATCCAGCTCGCCTCGCCACTCGGCCCAAGCTGAGCGAGGCTCAGATCCGAGACCTGGACATCGAGTTCTACCAGAAGCGGGTGGAGCGCGACAGTCTGAGCGCCCGGGACTTCACCCAGCTCGCCGGGCTCTACCTGCAGCGGGCGCGGGAGACCGCCGATAACCAGGACCTGATGCGAGCCGAACAAATCGCCCGTCATTCACTCCAGCTGCGGACCAACCGCAACGGGGCTGCGTTCGGGATTCTGGCCTCGAGCCTCCTGGCTCAGCACCACTTCTCCGAGGCGTTGCAGGCAGCGCAGCAGCTGGTGCAGTACGACTCGTCCTCGATCAGCGCGCGAGGATTGCTCGGCGAGACTCAGCTGGAGCTGGGCCGGTAC
>JBIOUY010000094.1:0-14504 GCA_044867445.1 Gemmatimonadales bacterium | reverse complement strand
CTCGGCGGTAACCGGCTTACTCAATACCGGCGCATTTCGCGCCTTCCGAGCCTCCCGCTCCGGTCCTGGGGGACCCCAGACGAGGGCGTCATAGGTGTTGGCCGAGCCGGTCAGGTGGATTTCGTCAACCGCCGGGTGCCGCGCCGCATAGGTACCCTCGTCGGCACCGCCGTATGCCACTGCCAGGAATCCGCGCGCGATCGCCTCGGAGAATGCCTCCTCGATGAAGGGACCGTGATAGGAGTTCACCGGGTTCATCTTCAGCAGGCAGACCTTGCCCTCGTTGAAGAGCTTGGTGACCAGGTCCATGGCTGGGATCATGGTGAGGTTTCCCGCACCCAGGACCAATACCATCCGGCCCTGGTGTGCCGGGGTCTTATAGAAGCTCGCCCGGCGCTGGTGCATGGCCTGCTCGTCGAGGCCATTCTGCATGTGAACCTCGACAGTGATCCCGGAGAAGAGCACCCCATCCACGGCGCTCGCGGGGAAGACCTGCACCGCCATCCTGTCATCCACCGTCCGCCTCACCGGCCCGATGTTCGTGTTCCCGGTCTTCTGCAGCGCTTCGAGTGACTCGATGACCAGGCGCAGTTGCCGCACCACGCACCAGGCGTTGGTCCACTCCTCACCCGCTGTGCGGGTCCCGATCTGGATGCCCTTCGCCGCGCAGGCCGCCTGCACGCTGCGCTCGGCGATGCGGAGATAGCCGGCCTGCATCGAGCGCGCGAGCGCAATGCGCTCACCAAGAGAGAGCTTGGCGAAAACGGTTGCGCCGTCTCGCAGGTGTGCGAGCATCTCGTCGAGCTGATGCTGCGTGGTCGGGCGTCGAGGTTCTGTGGTGGATCGGCCCGAGCCGGCCGGCCGCGCGACTGTCTGGATCGACTGTGGGCTCATCTTGCTACCCCCTGTTTGCTGGTTGCGGGGGGGATCCCCCCGGCACGTAAAGCCCATCTCTCAAGGCAAACGCCGCCACGATCGGAGTCACCAGCGCGGCGAGCGCGGCCGCGAATCCCGCTTTGAAGGCCAAGAAAGGCCCGAATTCCAGTCCGTCCAGCCCAAGTGAGTTCAACAGCCAGATCACGGGCGGCCCTATCAGGAGAGCGCAGAGCACGCCAAGGGTAAGCGCGCGAAGGAGCAGCCGGCGTGGAAGGCGAAAAAACTCCCGATCGCGCCCGACCCAGTCGGCGGCGGGAAGTCGTGCCTTCCGGAGTTCCGCCCGGATGAGCGGCGTGCCGATGAGACAGACGAGTATCGGCAGCAGGCGGCTGGTCGCGAGGATGTCCGCGGCGATGCTCTGCTGTCCACGAAGCGGCACGCGGGACAGCTCGCGATAGAGTCCCCATCCAATGGCCGCGTTCAGGATGGCATTGATCGCTGCCCCGGCCACACTCTGGCCGATCAGGTACTTCCGGTAGTCAGCTGGCACAAGCACCTCCGTTCGGGCGGCCATACTAAACCGGCCAGGTCAGATGCCGCTCAGAAAATCCTCAGAAGGACCCCGGAGGCATGCGGAACCTCCCGCGGGACTCGGTCGAGCGCGGCGTACATTCGCGCTCGACCCCTCGTTCCATCGCCATGCCACGGCGTCTGCGCCCGGATGGCCGAGGGAAGCTGGGTGGCAAGAACCTGCCCGATCTCTGCCCACAGCCTTTCCGCCGCCCGGCGGGATCGCTCGATAGCAAGCATCCGTGGCTCCATCATATCGGGACTCTCGAGCCCATTCACGTCAGCTCTCCCGCCGGGTGCCGCCGAGAAGCGCCGCCTCACCGCTCCAGCCCTTGCTCTTCTCTCCCCCACGGGCCCTCTCGCCACTGACGCTGGCCTGGGGGATGATGCCAAGTAACGCTCGATCACCTTCGGACCGGTCCACCGCTCGAAACCCGACCTTCTGCTGATCGACCGCGGCTCCCATCCGAAACTCCGGCACGATCTGGTTCAACATGCCTCGTTCTCCCCTCGTCTGCGCCTCCGCCAGCACCGGGACCATCATCCCAGCCGCCACCAGGGCGGCCCTCATCCAGCTCCGTGATTCGGTCGACATCGTAGGACTCCGTTCATTGCGTGATTGGTTGCCGTGCTTGCCCCGCCGATAACGTGGTCCTACTATACGTCATCGCCTCACATGCACTTCAGTTAATCCTCAGCCCTTCCTCAGCTGGGCGTCCGATGTTGCGTCTCAGGGTCCTGGGCGGTGCCGCTGTCGAGGGGGCGAGAGGTCCCCTGAGCGGTGCGGCGGGCCGGCGGAAATCTCTCGCTCTCCTCGGTCTTCTCGCGCCGGCCGGCGAACGGGGACTGAGCCGGGACAAGATCCTGGCCTATCTCTGGCCCGAGGTCGAAGCGGACAGGGCCGGTCACCGGCTCACTCAGGTCCTCTACGCGCTGCGTCGAGACCTTCAGGCCGACGACCTCTTTCTTGGGTCCACCGACCTCCGGCTCAATCCCGAGCGCATGACCAGCGATGTCGCGGAGTTCCGAGCGGCGCGACACGGGGGAGACCTCCCGCGCGCCGTGGCGCTCTACGGCGGTCCGTTCCTCGACGGGTTTTACCTGCAGGGTGCCCCGGAATTCGAGCACTGGGTCGAGAACGAGCGCGCCGGCTTCGCTCGGGAGTACGCCGAGGCGCTCGAGACCCTGGCTGCGGAGGCCGCGGTGAGGGGAGATCACCGGAGAGCCTCCGAATGGTGGCGCTACCTGGCCGAGCACGATCCGCTCAGCTCCAGAGTGACGGTGCACCTGATGTCCGCTCTCGCCGCGGCCGGGAATCGGGCCGATGCCATCGAGCGGGCGAGCGCCTATCAGGAGCTCATCCAGCGCGAGCTCGATGCCGCTCCCAACCCGGCGGTGCTGGCCCTGGCCCAACAGCTTCGCCGGCACGCGGGGGAACCTCCTCAGAAGCCTGGCGAGGTCGCGATCGCCGTCCTCTCGTTCGCCAACCTGAGTCCGATGGATCTGAACGACCACTTCGTGGAGGGCCTGGTCGAGGAATTGACAACCGCGCTTGGCCAGGTCCAGGGACTCCGGGTTGCGGCCCGGATGTCGGTGAAAGCATTCAGATCTCAGGATCTCGACGCTCGAGAAATCGGTCGGCGTCTCAACGTCGATCTACTCCTCGAGGGCAGCGTGCGCCAGCATGGCGATCGCATCCGCGTCACCGGACAGCTTATCGATGTTGCGGACGGCTGCCATGTCTGGTCCCAGCGGTACGAGCGGCAGATGGTCGACCCGTTCGCGGTCCAGGACGAGCTGGCTCGACTGATCGTGGCCGGCGTCCAGGTGGAAATGACGCAACGGCGCGGTCGAGCTGTGGCCGGGTCAGGCTGACGCCGCATGCCTGCTCTCCTCGACCGCATCCGCACTGCGCTCGGTACCCGGTACCCGATCGAGCGCGAGCTTGGCCAGGGCGGCATGGCGACGGTGTATCTCGCTCAGGATCCCAAGCACGGTCGCCAGGTGGCGGTGAAGGTGCTCCTGCCCGAGCTCGTCGAAGCGATCGGGTCGGAGCGCTTCCTGCGAGAGATCCGAGTCGCCGCGCGACTCACTCACCCCCATATCGTCCCGCTGCATGACTCCGGCGAGGTGGAGGGCCTGCTCTACTACGTCATGCCCTACATCGAGGGGGAGTCACTGCGGGCCCGCTTGGAGCGGGAGTATCGCCTCGACCTGGACCAGGCACTCACGCTCGGCCGCGAGGTGGCGGACGCGCTGGACTACGCCCATCAGCATGGAGTGGTGCACCGCGACATCAAGCCGGAAAACATCCTGATAGCGAACGGGCAGTCAGTCGTGGCGGATTTCGGGATTGCGCGGGCCGTGAGCGCCGGAGGGGAGCTGCTGACGCAGACAGGCGTGGCCGTAGGTACCCCCATGTACATGAGTCCCGAGCAGGCGGCGGGGGATTCAGAGATCGACGGCCGGAGCGATATCTACAGCCTGGGCTGCGTGCTGTTTGAAGCGCTGGCCGGCGTGCCTCCGTTCTCGGGTCCCACGATGCAGGCAATTCTGGTGCAGCGGCTCTTCGAGAGCCCGCCGGGGGTATGCTCGCTCAACCCGGCGATTCCGCCGGTCGTCGAGTCGGTCATTGTGCGGGCGCTCGCTCGCTCGCGGGCGGATCGGTTCGCCACAGCTGCAGGGTTGTCGGCGGCCCTGCTCGAAGCCAGTCGGCGCGGCTCGGGGTGGGGAGGCGCAGTGAAGGCGGGCCGTCAGCCCTCGGCCGAGGCATCCGTGGCGGTGCTTCCCTTTCTCAACCTGAGCGCCGATCCGGAGAACGAGTACTTCAGCGACGGCATGACCGACGAGATCATCAACGCCCTGGCGCAGATTCCGGGGCTTCGCGTCCCCGCTCGAACCTCGTCCTTCATGTTCAAGGCCAAGAACGTGGATGCGCGGGAGATCGGCGAGCGGCTCCGGGTGCGCACCCTGCTGGAGGGCAGCGTCCGTAAGGCCGGCGACCGGATTCGCCTGACCGTGCAGCTCATCAACGCGTCGGATGGCTACCATCTCTGGTCCCACACCTACGAGCGGACCCTGGCGGATGTCTTCGCTCTGCAGGACGAGCTGACGCGCGCCATCATCTCCGAGCTGACCAGCCGGGTGGTCGGGACCCCGAGCAACCCGGTCGTACGGGCGGCCAGCCAGGTTCCCGAGGCCTACACGCTGTACCTGCAAGGCTGCTACCATCGCAACAAGCGAACGGCGGAGAGCTTCGTCACGGCCATCGACTACTTCCGGCGGGCCACCGAACGGGACCCCAGCTACGCTCTCGCCTACGCTCAGTTGGGGTACTGCTATGCCATGGCTGGGTTCGACCACTTCGGCGCCATGATGCCCTTGGAAGCCCTAGCGAACGCGCAGCCTGCCGTGTCGAAGGCGCTGGAGCTCGACCTAGAGCTCGCCGACGCCCATGGCTCTCGGGCAATCATCGCCGCGCTGTACGAGTGGGACTGGTCGCTGGCGGGGAGAGAGTTCGAGCAGGCGCTGAGTACGGGAGCTTCGCCCGGCTTCCATCTTTGGTACGCACTCTTCCTGAGCGCGATGGGCCGGCACGAGGAGAGTTTGCGGGTCGTCACCTCGGCCCTGTCGAACGATCCCCTCAATCTGGGTCTCCACCTGACCGTCGGACGCTCTCTCTACTTCGCGCGGCGGTATGAGGAGTCACTCGTGAAGCTCCAGGCGACCCTTGAGATGGAGCCACGCTACGTGCCGACCTACTGGGAAATAGGCCGAGTGTACTACCTGATGGGAAGGTATTCGGATTCGGCCGCAATCTTGGAAGAAGGTATGCGGCTGACCGGTCGGGCGCCAATGCTGCTGATGTACGCCGGCGCGGCGTATGCCATGCTGGGGCAGCGCGACGTGGCGCGCGGCATGCTCGCCGAGCTCCGAGCGATCGCCGAGCAGCGGTATCTCTCACCACTGTACGAGTCCCACCTTCTAGGGGCTCTGGGCGAACGGGAGGAGGCCGACAGGCTGGTCGAGCGGGCCTACGAGCTGCGCTCCAGCTGGCTGATCTTCAGCCGTGTGGACCCGATCTGGGATCCAATGCGTGGAGATCCGAGATACCTTGCGCTCCTCCAGAAGCTCCGGCTCGACTTCTGAGGCCTTTCTGCTCTCCGTTATACTCCATCACCGCGCGGTTTGGGGCTCCCGGGCAGTGTGTGTAACGCCCTCCCTGGCGTCCCCTTGTTGCGCATGTCCGCCGCCCGGTCTCCGGCATTTTCACCATTCGATGACTTTCAATTTCCCCAGGGGTTGGTTCTCATGCGTGGACCTGTGTTGCTCTTGACCGCTGCCTGCTGGCTGGCTGGGATTTCTGCTCTATCCGCGCAGTCCGATCGCAAGCCCACCGCGGTCCTGGTTTCCGGGCCCGAAGTCGGCCGCACGGCACCGGATTTCACCTTGCCCTGGGCCAGCAAGAATGGCCTGGGCCCGGCCGATACGCCGTACCAGCTGTGGCGTGACCGGGGGAAGACCGTGGTTGTCGCTTTCTATCCTCGAGATTTCACCAGCAGCGGTACTACCCAGATGCGGGAGTTCGGTGAGCGGTACGACTCCCTTTTCGGAACGGATGTAGTGCTGGTCGCGATCAGCAGTGATTCGCTGGAAACCCATGGGCGGTTCGCCTCGAGCTTGAACCTCCCCTTCCGTCTGCTGAGCGACCCGGAGCAGCGGGTTGCGCGCAAGTATGGCAGCTACGATAGCAGTGGGTTTCCCCGGCGCACCGTCTTCGTGATCGGACCGGATGGTAAGGTCAAGTACCGCAACCTCGATTTCGATGCCCAGGATCCCAAGGATTATGCCGCTCTAGGACGCGCCGTCCGTTCTGCCCACGGCGCCTGAGTCGGTCGCAGGCTTCCCTCACTCTGGAGGTAGCTATTCGCATTCGTGTCGTCGTGGCTTTCGGGCTTGCGGCATGTGCCGGCCTGCGACCCAGCCCGAGCCTCGCTCAGCAAGACCCGTCCCGGGGCAAGGAGCTCGTCTGGCACCTGGAGGATCTGCGGAGCGGCTTCTGTGTGCAGCTGCTCGTGGACTCCGTGACCGTCGCCCACGGTCTTGCGCCGGACCTTCACCCCATCCGTGCGGATCAGTTGCCCGACCTCCATCCTGCCATTCGCGGCGTGGTGCAGACCCAACCGGAATACGCCGGCTGGATCCCCTCCAAGCTCTGCCTCTACTACTTCGCTGGTGTGGACGCTGGTGCGGCACGAGTCCAGTCAAAGGACTCGCGCAAGTCGCCTCTCTTGGCTGCCTGGACCGCTGCTGCGGCGGAGGCGGGCTCCGGGACTCGCCGAGATGTGGCTCTGGAATTCGTGAGCGGCAGCGGCCGACTCTCCCGCGCGGCCCAGGGCGCCGGTCTGAACCTCATCGAGGCTCGCAGTGTCATCGGCATGGTTCCGTTCGTGAGCGAGGAAGGCGTGCCCAGCAGCGACCGCCGCTATCAGCTCAAGATCGGGAAGACGCTCATCACCTGGGACGGAAGACCCGTAGGAGACAGCACTCGTGTCGATCAGCCGATTCAAGCCGACTGGCTGGCTCGAGGCCGTCGCTCCGAGACTTCGCGTCGGGCCGACTGGTGGCACGCTCGACTGCTTTTGACGCCGGCTTGGAGCCGGGGGATGGCTGGTTCCCTTCGGGTTCAGGGCAAGGACGACTTTGCCAGGGCCCTGAAGGCGTCACCCATCCGTTTTGTGGGACCACTTTACAGTCAGGGCAGGGGAGAGATCCACTTTGCTCGCTAGAGCCGGGGCGCCGAACAGCTGAACAGCGTTCCGACCAGCTTTCCCTCCAAAATCCCTCCAGAGCCGGAAAATCCCATGTCGAAGATGTTCATAATTAGAGTGTCTGAATAAATACTGGGCCAGTAGCGACACTGTCGTTAGGTTCGGAGTGCCATTCATGGCACTGGTTCAACCGATTGTTTTTCAGTGGCATGCGATGTTTACATCATCCGGTTTCTGAGCACGAGGTGAGGTATTTTCTCCTCCCTTTCCCCGAATCCAGATATTCACTTGGCGGACTTATCAACATGTGGAAATTGCCCCGATATGGCCGAAACAGTGTCGTTTCCCGCACTCGAGAAGGGGTGAGGACTACGTGACGGTGAGTTCTGGGACGAGCGCTGCGAGGGGGTTTCTACGGGCTCGGCGGTTGGTGACCCTGGCGCCTGGCCAACAGGGGGACGCCCTGTGGTGGGAGAACGGGCGCATTCGCGCTGTGGGAACGGCTCGGGACCTGCAGCGGCAGGTCGCCCGTGACGTACCCCGATATGAGTTTCCCCAAGCGCTCGTGACGCCAGGCTTCGTAGACGGACATACTCATTTTGCTCTGTGGGCGCTCAGCCGGCGGCGAGTGCAGCTGGCCGGGTGCCGCACGCGGGAGGATGCTCTGGCTCGGGTGGCCGCGGCCCGCTCGGTTCAGGGATGGGTTATCGGGCAGGGTTGGGATGCCAATCAGTGGAAAACGCAACCCGACCGATTCGCGCTTGACCCCGTTCAGGCGGGACCGGTTTACCTCGATTCTCTCGACGTTCACGCGGCCTGGGTGAACAGCGCCGCGCTCGCTATCGCGGGGATTACCCGTGACACTCCGGATCCGTACGGCGGCAGGATCGTACGGGATGCTGCGGGCGAGCCGACCGGCCTCCTGCTGGAGCGAGCGGTCGAGCTGATGCTTCCCCATTTGCCCGAGCCTCCCGATCACCTGCTGGAGGAGTCGCTGCGCGAGGCCCAGTCCGAAGCTCATCGACTGGGCCTGACTGGAATTCACAACGTCGAGGCCATGCCCGTCCTGGCAGCATTTCAACGGATGGCCAACTCTGGGTTGCTGCAGCTTCGAGTCCTCTTCCATCCTCCCGTCGGGGCCCTCCCCGAGCTGATTCATCGAGAACTGCGGAGTGGAGCCGGATCGGAGTGGCTCGCCATCGGCGGCATCAAGCTGTTCCTGGACGGCAGCCTCGGAAGCCGCACGGCATGGATGCTGGAGCCTTTCGAGGGAACCAGGGATCAGGGCATGCCGCTCACCACCGAGGCGGAGGCCCGTGACGCCGTGACTCACGCCGCTGCGCATGGCATCGCGTCCACGGTACACGCGATCGGCGACGCCGCGGTTCGCCGCGCGCTCGACCTGTTGAGCGCTCTCCCGCGGGTCGGCGTGCCCCACCGTATCGAGCATTTCCAATGTGTGCATCCCGACGATCTCGAGCGGGCAGCGGCAGCCGGGATCTTTGTTTCCATGCAGCCGGCCCACCTGCTGACCGACATTCCTCTGGTGGACCGGCACTGGGGGCAGCGGGGACGCGGCGCCTACGCCTTTCGCTCCCTTCTTCAGCGTCACACGCCGATGGTCTTTGGAAGCGACGTACCGGTGGCCTCGATCGACCCCCGCGAAGGGATGTTCGCCGCGCTCGAACGCCAGGCCACCGACGGTTCGCCCGGGGGAGGTTGGCGGCCCGAGGAGAAGCTCAGCTTCGAAGAGGCGCTGCGAGGATACACCACGGGCGCGGCTGCGGCCGGAGGAGTGGCCGCACGCCGGGGGATGTTGGCCCCCGGCCAGGACGCAGACCTGGTCGTGTGGGATGTCGATCCAGCCGTGGAGCAAGAAGAGGGAACCGCCTTCCGGGCAGCTCGCGCAGTGCTCACCGTGATCGGTGGCTCGGTGGTGATGCGGCAGTGACCGGGGGTCATTAGACTCCTCGGATGCTCCGCGCTGTTCGCCGAACCAAGATCGTCGCGACGCTGGGACCCTCGTGGGACCAGCCCGAGCAGATCGCGTCTCTGCTGGACGCCGGCGTCGACGTCGTTCGGATCAATGCCTCGCACGGCACCCCTGAGATCCGCTCCCGCTGGGTCGAGCGTCTCCGCCAGGTCTTCGCCAGCCGGACCGACTCGGCTGCAATCCTCCTCGATCTCCAAGGTCCCCGCATACGGGTCGGTGCACTGGCCGAGCCGCTCCGTCTGGAGCCGGGAGAGCGAGTGATCTTCGCACCGGAGGAGGAGGCCGGCACGGGCGAGATCCCTACGACCTACCAGGCCCTCGCGAATGATCTTCGGCCGGGAGCGCGAATCCTGCTGGACGACGGCTTGCTCGACCTCGAGGTCACCGGGATCGAACGCCGCAGGGTCAAAGCGGTGGTCCACTATGGCGGCGAGCTCAGATCCCACAAGGGAATGAACCTTCCCGGGATCCAGGTCAGCGCTCCGGCGCTCACCGAGAAGGACCTCGAGGACGCGGCTCAGGCAGTCGCGCTCGGCGTGGATTACATCGCCCTCTCCTTTGTCCGCCGTCCGGAAGACATGGACCAGCTTCGCGGACTGGTCCCCCGCACCACCAAACTCGTCGCCAAGATTGAGAAGGACACGGCACTCACCAATCTCTGCAGCATTCTGGACGCGTCGGACGCGATCATGGTGGCACGCGGTGATCTCGGGGTGGAACTCCCGTTCGAAGAAGTGCCGTTGATGCAGAAGCAGATCATTCGGGAGGCGAGCCTGCACGGGAAGCCGGTGATCACCGCGACCCAGATGCTGGAGTCGATGGTCCGCGCTCCCCGGCCTACTCGGGCCGAGGCCTCGGACGTGGCGAACGCCATCCTCGACGGGACCGACGCGGTCATGCTGTCAGCCGAAACCGCGGTCGGGGAGTACCCGCTCGAGGCGGTTCGGGCCATGGATCGCATCGCCCGGGAGATGGAGGAGCAGCGGCAGGTTCGCGGTGTGACGATTGATGCCGCGCTCGGCCGGCGGGCCGCGGACGGCGTGGCGCTTCCGCAGCACCGGTCCCCGCAGAGTAGTCCAGTGCGTACCGAGGATGCGATCGCGGTGGCGGTATGCGCCGCCGCCGAGATGCTCTCCGCCCCGCTGATCGTGTGCTTCACCAGCAGTGGGTTCACCGCCCGCAAGGTGTCCACCTGTCGGCCCACGGTGCCGATCTTCGCCTGCACTCCGGAACCCGAGACATTCCGCCAGCTCTCATTGGTGTGGGGCGTGACCCCTGCACTCACCGAGCACTCCACCAACTACGACGTCATGCTCTCCACCGCCCGGCGCATGATTCTCGAGCGCGGCCTGGCGCAACCGGGCGAACGATTGGTGGTGACGGCGGGCGTCCCCTTCGACATGCCCGGCACTACCAACCTTCTCAAGATCGAAGCAGTTTAGGAGATGCGTCTCACCTTCCTGGGGACCGGGACGTCCTTCGGCGTTCCCCAGATCGGGTGTGCCTGTGCCGTCTGCCGATCCACCGATCCGAGGGACAAGCGCACGCGCTCCGGGGCGCTGGTGGAAACGGCCGGCGCGAACATCCTGATCGATACCCCACCCGAGCTGCGACTCCAGCTCATCGCCGGCGGCATCTCAAAGGTGGATGCGGTGGTCTACACCCACGAGCACGCCGATCACATCAACGGCATCGATGATCTTCGCATGTTCTCCGTCCGCCACCGGCACGCCCTGCCGATCTATGGTCCGTCCGAAACCATGGCGCGACTGCAATCCTCCTTCCAGTACATTTTCGACGATTCGATGCCGCCTCACGAAGGAACTTCCAAACCGACGCTGGAACTGCACGCTGTCGAACCAGGGCAGCCAGTGGACGTGGCGGGTCTCGAGATCCTGCCGCTTGCATTCCAGCACGGACACCTGCGCGTGTTTGGATATCGGATGGGCGGGCTGGCCTACATCACTGACGTGAAGGCGATCGCGGACCCGGAGCGGGAACATCTGCGAGGCCTCGATGTCCTGGTGCTCAACGCACTCTGGTGGCGCTCCCACCCAACCCACTTGAGCATCGGCGAGGCGGTTGAGACCGCTCAGGCACTCGGTGCCCGGCGAACCTACCTGACGCACCTGACCCACGAGACCGGCCATGCCGAGCTCGCCGCACAGTTGCCGCCCGGCGTGATGCCGGCGTATGACGGCCTCACCGTGGAGATCGCGTGATCGCGCTGGACTACAACCGGTTGATGGAAGATGGGCTCGACGGGAACCACGGGATTTCAAGCACCCGTCTGGGGGAGCTCAAGGACCGATTCGGAGCGATCCTAGCCGAGGTCCGTCGCCGTCGGGAGGCGGGAGAGTATGGCTTCTACGGCCTGGTGGATCAAGCTGCCACGGTGCAGGAGATCAAGACCTTCGCGGAAGGTCTGGGCCAGGCGCACGATCACGTGCTGGTGCTGGGAATCGGCGGATCTGCGCTCGGCACGAAGGCCCTGCTCAACGCGCTGCGTCCGCCTGCGTGGAACGAGCTGGACGATGAGGGCCGCGATTTCTTTCCGCGGTTGACGGTGCTGGATAATGTGGACCCGATCTCGGTGTCAGCGGCCCTGCGCCGGATCGATCCTCGCCGAGTGCTGGTCAACGTCATCAGCAAGTCGGGCGGCACGGCGGAGACCATGGCGCAGTATCTGGTCGTGCGCGCGTGGCTGGAACACGCGCTGGGTGCCGCGGCGTACCGGCATCTGGTCTTCACTACCGATCCCAGCCGTGGAGCCCTCCGCGAACTGGCCCGCAGAGAAGGGATCGCGACTCTGGATGTGCCCCCGGCGATTGGTGGCCGGTTCAGCGTGCTCTCGCCGGTCGGACTGCTCCCCGCGGCGCTCGTCGGCATCGACATCGAGGGTTTGCTCGAGGGTGCCCGCCAGGCGATCGAGCGAGCCCAATCCGCCGACCTGTTGCATAACCCGGCGGCGCTCTACGCCGGGCTTCATTGGGTGGCGGATCGGGACCTCGGTGCGCCGATCAACGTGCTCATGCCCTACAGCGATCAACTGCGCGAGTTCGGAGAGTGGTACCGGCAGCTTTGGGCCGAGAGCCTGGGCAAGCGCGAGGATAGGCAGGGAAAGACGGTGCACGTGGGGCCGACGCCGGTGGTAGCCATTGGTGCCACCGACCAACACAGCCAGGTTCAGCTTTTCATGGAGGGGCCCTTCGACAAGGTGATCACGTTCGTCGCCGTGGAGAGCATGGAAGAGCAGGTGCCCATTCCGGAGCGCTCTGACCTTCCGCCCGATCTCGCCGATCTCCCCGGCCACAGCCTCGGCGAGCAGCTCCGAGCCGAGTTCGAGGCGACCGCCACGGCGCTGGCGCAGTCGGGAAGAATGAACTGCACCCTTCGCTTCCCGGATCTCAGCGCCCGTACCCTGGGCGAGGCCATCATGTTCTTTCAGTTGGCTACCGGCTTTGCCGGCGCCTGGTATGGAATCGATCCGTTCAATCAACCGGGAGTGGAGCTCGGCAAGCGGCTCACCTATGCGGCGATGGGCCGGCCTGGCTTCGAGCACGTTTGACGCTCCCCGGCCCCCGGCCTACCTTTCCCGGACGTTTGGCGCACAAGGCTTTAACCAGGACCTGCTCCATGGCTGACGATACCCAGCGAGCGGTCGATCTGTTCGGCGGCGCGATCGCCCTCGTTCCCGGTGGCGTCACGGTCCGGGATCCTTCCGAGCTTCGTTCCGCCGCGACCGACCGCTTGGTGTGGCAGGCAGTATTCAGTACCGGCACCGAACGTGAAGCTGCTCGCTGGCTTCTCTGGGAGCTGGGGCAGGTGACCGGCGCCCGTCCGGCTTCGATCAACGGACTCTATCGAGCGCGCGGCCGCGGGGAAGTAGGTGGATTCACCGTCCCGGCGATCAACGTGCGCACCCTGGCCTATGATACCGCACGGGCGATCTTCCGTGCCGCCCGCGCGGGGAAGGCCGGTGCCATTCTCCTGGAGATCGCGCGTTCAGAAATTGCCTACACCGAGCAACGACCCGCCGAGTACGTCTCGGTACTGATCGCGGCGGCACTCCGCGAAGGGTACACCCTCCCGCTTTTCATCCAGGGCGATCACTGCCAGGTCAATCACAAGAAGTACCAGGCCGACGCCGAGGGTGAGGTGGGCGAGGTCAAGACGCTCATTGCCGAAGAGATCGGGGCTGGCTTCTACAACATCGATGTCGATACCTCGACGCTCGTGGATCTTTCGAAGCCTACCCTCGACCAGCAACAGCAGGTCAACTTCGAGCGGGCGGCTGAAATTACGGCCTTCATTCGGGGCAAAGAGCCCGAAGATGTCACCGTCTCGGTTGGTGCCGAGATCGGTGAGGTGGGGATGAAGAACAGCACGGTCGAGGAGCTGCATGCCTTCATGCAGGGCTACAATCGCAGTCTCCCCGCCCAAGGCGATCAGGAGGGGATCAGCAAGATCTCGGTGCAGACTGGTACCTCGCACGGTGGTGTGGTGCTGCCCGACGGGTCGATTGCGGACGTCCAACTGGATCTTGACGCCCTGGCCGCGCTGTCGGAGGTAGCGCGCGAGACCTATGGGCTGGCTGGCGCGGTCCAGCACGGCGCCAGCACCCTGCCCTCGAATGCGTTCGGAAACTTCCCCCGGATCGAGACCGCTGAAATCCATCTCGCCACCAACTTTCAGAACATCGTCTTCGATCACCCCCAGCTGCCCAGCGAGCTGCGTGAGCGCCTGCGGCGATGGGTAGACGAGAATGCCGCGGGCGAGCGGAAGGGCGGGGACACCGCGGAGCAGTTCTACTACAAGGCCCGGAAGAAGGCGATCGGTCCGTTCAAGCGGGAGTTCTGGTCACTCCCCGAGGACATCCGCGGCGCGATCGCGGCAGATCTGGAGCGGACCTTCGCGTTCCTCTTCGAGCAGCTCAACGTGAACGGGACCGAAGATCACATCAACCGATTCGTCCAGGCACCGATGCAGCACCACGCGGCTCTCAAGCCGGTGCTGGTAGCGGCGGCCGACGACCCCGAAGCCGGGGAATAGGGGGACTGCATGGTGCGTCGTCGAGGAGGCAAGGACGTCGTGTACGTCGAGCGGGGAGGCGACTCATCCGCCAAGTGGCTGTTCTGGGGCGCCCTCCTAGGCGCAGGACTCGCGCTGCTATACGCACCACGGAGTGGCGAGGAAACCCGCCGGGTGCTTCAACGGAAACTGTGGAAGCTCCGGGCGATGACTGAGGAGAAGCTGGACGAGCTGTCACAGCAGTTCGGCGGCGGCAAAGAAGC
>JBIOUY010000093.1:0-19144 GCA_044867445.1 Gemmatimonadales bacterium | reverse complement strand
TGCAGCGTGCCCAGGTCCAGAGTCCTGGTAAAACCGTCTGGAACGTACTAACTGCCAACACTGAACTGGCACTGGCCGCGTAAGCTGAGCTAAGCTCGCTTGACGCGCCTTCGGCAAGCGGAGCCCGCCTGGAGCGCCGCAGGTCGAATCGCAAAACCGGGCTGGCCGAACGTGCTGCTCCATCGCGCTCGGCGAGAGCCTACGGAGCTTGGCTGAAGGGAGGTCGGTTTGGCACCGCCCCGAGGCGACGGTAAGAAGCCGAGCCTACGCACGTAGACGCAGTTTTGGAAGCTTACTCGGACCAGGGTTCGATTCCCTGCGCCTCCATTCAGCGGGACCTGCCGTCAGGCGGGTCCCGCTTTTTTCTTTCCCGCGGCTGCATCGGCTATGGATGTCTGTCCATAGCTTGTTCATGGTGATTTGCTAAGATACTGATTCACAAGTACTTAAGTAGCCACATATAACCTCTCGTCTGAGGTCGATGTGAACCCATCGGTTGCAAGCCCCCGAACTTCTCCGATCCAATCTACCGAAGACATTCGCGTCCACTTTCCCGCGCTCGGGCGCCGGCACCGAGGATATCCAGTCGCGTACTTCGACGGGCCGGGTGGGACCCAAGCGCCTCGGAGCGTGGTGGAAGCGATGTCTGAGTACCTCTACCATCACAACGCCAATACTCACTGGCGCTACCCCTCCAGCGAGGAAACCGACGCCCTGATCGCTTCTGCGCGGGATGCGTTGGCGGACTTTCTCGGGGCCCAATCGAACGAGGTGGCGTTCGGGGCCAATATGACTACGCTCACCTTTCATCTCGCCCGGGCCTTGGGGCGCGGCTGGGGACCAGGAGATGAGGTGATCATCACCGAGCTGGACCATCACGCGAACGTGGCGCCGTGGCGCGCGGTCGAGCGGGAACGGGGAATCACCATTCGGACGGTACCGCTCGACCCGGCAAGCGGGCAATTGCGGTGGGCCGAGCTCGAGCGCGCGATCTCACCACGCTCTCGACTCGTGGCTCTCGGGGCCGCTTCCAACGCTCTCGGAACCATCAACGACGTCGCGCGAGCGGGGTCGCTGGCGCGTCAGGCCGGCGCACTCACCTTCGTGGACGCGGTGCACTATGCGCCGCATGTGCTGGTGGACGTGACCGCGCTGGATTGCGATTTCCTGGCGTGCTCCTCCTACAAGTTTTATGGCCCCCATCTGGGAGTGCTGTACGGGCGTGCGGACCGCCTGCAGGCGCTGGACGTACCGAAACTGGCGCCCGCACCCGATACGGCACCCGAGCGGCTCGAGACAGGAACCCAGAATCACGAGGGAATTGCCGGGGCAAGAGCCGCCGTGGAATTTCTCGCCTCGTTTGCTCCGCAAGGCACTCGTCGTGAACGGCTCGCCGCCGGTTTTCGGGAGCTGCATGCCAGGGGCCAAGGCCTCCTGGCGCGGCTCTGGCGCGGTTTGGGTGAAATCGGCGGGGTGCAGCTCTACGGGCCGCCACCGGGCGAGCCCCGCACGCCGACTGTTGCCTTCACCGTCGCACGCCACGCCCCGGAGGAAGTCGCGGCGGCGCTGGCCGATCGGGGGGTGTTCGTTTCCCACGGTGATTTCTACGCAACCACGGTAGTTGAGCGCCTGGGCCGATCGGATGGCGGGCTGGTTCGGGCGGGGTGTGCCTGCTACACGACGGAGGCGGAGGTGGATCGGTTGGTGGAGGGGGTCAGGCTTCTAGCGAGTAAGTAGAGTCGTTGGTCGTTCATCGTTGGTCTCTGGTCTTAGTCGTGGAGCTTCGTCTAGCCGCGCGTCGAGCTTCATTCCAGAGGTCAAAGTCCAACAGGCAAGGAGCACAGACCAAAGACTAAAGACCAACGACTATCGACTATCGACTCAACTTGATGGGTACCTTGACCCGACTCTTCTCCCATTCCAATACCAACGTATTCGCGTCGCCCGTGGGCGGCTCAGCACGAATGGCGAACGTCTCAATCGGCTGCGCCACCGGTTCGACCGGCACTTTGGCGCGACCGACCTCCTGCGCTTTCACCTTGTCGGTGTACTGATCTTCCTTGCCCCATTGAGTCGTCGAGCGGTTGACGATGATCTCCCACTCCTTTGCCCCGGGCACGCTATAGAGCGAGTACTTCCCCGGAGGCACCTTTATCCCCGCGAGATCAAGCGCGACCGGAGTGAAGAAGATCGTCGGCTCGTTGGCCCCGGTGCGCCACAGCTTACCGTAGGGGATATCAGCACCACCGATCATCACCCGCCCGCGGGATGACGGCCGGCCATAGCACACCTTAACGGCCTTTCCTTTCACGCTAAACGTGAGCGAATCCAGCGGGCTCTTCCGCCCCACCGCTGGTACCTGAGCAGGGAGGAGCACCTGGCAAGCTGTGTCCGACGAGGCGACCGGGCTGCCCAGGGTGAGAGCCGAGACGATCGTGAGCATCGAGCTAAACATGCGGAACTCCTTCGAATTCAGGCGAGATCGGGAAGCTGCACTCCAAGGACCCGCTCCTCCTGGCTGCGGCGGAATGCCCGGAGCCGTTCGGACAACCGGAGATCCGCCAGGGCGAGAATGGCGACGGCGTATAGCGCCGCATTGTGGGCTCCGGCATCCCCGATCGCGAAAGTGGCCACTGGGATGCCGGCCGGCATCTGCACCGTTGACAGCAACGAATCGAGTCCCTGGAGGTGCTGGCTGGGCATGGGGACCCCGAGCACCGGAAGGATAGTCTTCGCGGCGAGTACACCGGCCAGGTGGGCGGCCCCGCCGGCTCCCGCGATGAGGCAACGCAATCCCCGGTCGGCGGCCTCCTCGGCGTAGCGGCCAGCCTGTTCGGGAGTGCGGTGAGCCGAGAGCACTCTGGCCTCGAACGGCACCTCGAACTCGCGGAGTCGCCGGGCGGCGTGCTGCATGACGCTCCAATCCGAATCACTCCCCATGATGATTCCTACCGATGGCTGAGCCATGAGATCCTCGAGGGATAATCCCGTGCCGGTCGCTCCCGGCAGGAATTAATCCGGGCGCGGACAACCGAGGCAAGCGCGTGTGCCGGACGGTCACGCGTCACGATGGGAGCGCAGACCTGGTGCTATTTTGTCGCCGTCGCGAACTGGAGTATGGAATGCCTCACGACGACAATACCGAGCGAAGGACTGCGGAAGAATCGACCACGGGTGAACGGCTGGTAAGGGCCATCCTCGAGCACCGCCCGGTGAACTTCGCTTACCATGGTCTCCAGCGAACCGTGGAGCCCTATATGCTCGGCATTCACGAGGCGGGAGAGCCGCTTCTCCTGGGCTACCAGACCGGTGGATTCAGCCATGGGGGCGAGCTGCCGGGCTGGCGGACCTTCATCACGACCGAGATCCACCACCTCGAAATGTGCAGCTCGCGATTCCAGAGCCGCACAGTCGACTACGATGCGGCGGCGGAGCCAATGCTGGAGATCTTCGCCCGGGCCTGATCCGGCCCAGCTATACCGTCGCGCGGGTTCGATCCATAGTGCCCCTCGCGGCCAGCGTCGCCTGTGCCGCGGCCAGCCGCGCGATGGGTACGCGGAAGGGAGAGCAGGAGACGTAATTCATGCCCAGCCGATCGCAGAACCCGACCGCGCTCGGCTCGCCGCCGTGCTCCCCGCAGATCCCCAGCTTCAGATCGGGGCGGGTGCGCCGGCCGAGCTCACAGGCCATCTGGATCAGCTTGCCCACGCCCGCTTGATCGAGGACCTGGAAGGGGTCGGCTTCGATTACCCCGTGCTCCAGATAGAAAGGAAGGAAGTGGCTGGCGTCGTCGCGGGAGAGGCCCCACGTGGTTTGCGTGAGATCGTTGGTGCCGAAGGAGAAAAACTGCGCCTCGCGAGCCAGCTCATCGGCGGTGAGCGCGGCCCGGGGCAGCTCGATCATCGTACCCAGCAGGAACGGGACGGTGATCTGCCGCTCGCGGAAGACCTCTTCAGCTACCTGCCGCACAATAAGCGCCTGCTTGCGGAACTCGACGACGGTGGCGGTCAAGGGGATCATCACCTCCGGCATGACGCGCCCCTTGCGTGCCGCCACCGTGCTGGCCGCCTCGAAAATGGCGCGCACCTGCATCGCCGTGATCTCTGGGTAGATGATCCCCAGCCGGCAGCCGCGCAGCCCGAGCATCGGGTTTAGCTCCTGAAGCCGGTCGATCATCGGCTGGAGGGTGTCGATGTCCATCTTGAGCTCGGCCGCCATTGCGGCGATCTCGTCCTGCGTCTTGGGGAGAAACTCGTGTAGCGGAGGGTCGAGCAGCCGGATGGTGACCGGGAAGCCCTCCATGGCGCGAAAGATCGCCTCGAAGTCGGCACGCTGCATGGGAAGGAGCTTGCTCAGCGCTCTCCGCCGCCCCGACGGGCTCTGGGCCACGATCATCTCCCGCATTGCACTCAGCCGCTCGCCGTCGAAGAACATGTGTTCCGTGCGGCAGAGGCCGATCCCCTCGGCGCCGAAATCCCGCCCCCGATGTGCATCGGCGGGAGTATCGGCGTTCACCCGGACGCGAAGCTGCCGAATCCGATCGGCCCACTGCATCATCCGCTGGAAGTTGTCGCTCAACGGGGGTGCGATGAGGGCCGCCTGTCCGGCGAAAACCTTCCCCGTGCTCCCGTCCACCGTGAGCCACTCACCTTCGGCGATGCTCCGGCCGTTGACCGAGAATCGGTTGGCCTTCTCATCCACTTCAATTGCCTGCGCGCCGGCCACACACGGTTTCCCCATGCCTCGGGCCACGACGGCCGCGTGGGACGTCATGCCGCCTCGCGCAGTCAGCACCGCCTTGGCCATGACCATCCCGTGAAAGTCCTCGGGCGAGGTCTCTCGTCGCACCAGAATCACCGATTGCCCGGAGCGTCCCAGTGTCTCGGCCCGATCGGCGTCGAAGACCACCGTTCCGCAGGCTGCGCCGGGCGACGCGGGTAGGCCGGTGGTGAGCAGGTCGAGGTGGCTGTGGGGGTCAATTGTAGGGTGGAGCAGTTGGTTGAGGTCGTGGGGCGGGATGCGGGCGACGGCTTCCTCCTCGGAGATCAGCTCCTCGTCCACCATGTCACACGCCACCTGCACAGCCGCGTGGCCGGATCGCTGACCCCGGCGAGTCTGCAGCATGTAGAGTCGGCCGCGCTCGACGGTAAATTCCATGTCCTGCACGTCGCGGAAGTGCCGTTCCAGAGTGCGGGCCACTCGCTCTAGCTCCTGGTAGGCGTGCGGGAGCTGTTCCTTGAGAGAGTGGATCGGTTTCGGGGTCCGGCTGCCCGACACGACGTCCTCTCCCTGGGCATTAAGCAGGTACTCGCCGTATAGCATCCGCTCGCCGGTGGAGGGGTCCCGGCTGAAGGCGACACCAGTGCCGGAGTCCTCTCCCAAGTTGCCGAAGACCATCGCCACCACGTTGACGGCGGTTCCCATGCTGTCCGGGATGTCGTGGAGCTTGCGGTAGTCTATCGCCCGGCGGGTGTTCCAGCTCTCGAATACGGCCGCGATCGCTCCCCACAGCTGGTCCAGCGGGTTGCTGGGAAATTCGCGACCGGTCTCCGCGCGCACCTGATCCTTGAAGCGCTGCACGATCGCCTGCATGTCCTCGACCGGAAGATCGATGTCCCGCTCGACCCCGCACTGGCGCCGATGCTCTTCCAAGATCTGTTCGAATGGCTTCCGGGATAGGTTGAAGACCACGCTGCCGTACATCTGTACGAAACGGCGATAGGAGTCCCAGGCGAACGCAGGATTGCCGCTCTGCTGGGCCAGTCCCTCCACGGTGACGTCGTTGAGGCCGAGGTTGAGAATGGTCTCCATCATCCCGGGCATCGAGACGGCGGCGCCCGACCGAACCGACACCAGCAGCGGGTTGTCCCCGTCGCCGAAGTGCTTACCGGTTGCTGCCTCGAGGCGCTGCAACGCATTCTCCACCTGGACTTGAAGCCGCTTGGGAAACTGCTGGCTCTCGAGATAGTGGAGGCACAGACTGCTGGCGATGGTAAATCCGGGAGGGACCGGGATGCCGATCGTGGTCATCTCGGCGAGCCCCGCACCCTTGCCGCCGAGGACGTCCTTCATGGCGGCCGTGCCGTCGGCACGCCCCTGGCCAAAGAAGTAGACCAGCGGCTGGGTGTAGGGGCCGCTCATGCGGGCGTGGCGATGAGGGGTGATATGTGCCGCAACCGGACCAGCTCCTGGGGGATCGGCGTGGGATACTGCCCGGAGAAGCAAGCGTGACAGAAGCCGGTGGTTCCGCCGGCTGCACGGAGCATACCGTTGAGCGAGAGATAGCCCAGCGAGTCCACTCCTAGAAACTGACGGATCTCCTCGATGGAATGGCTCGAGGCGATCAATTCCTCGCGCGTAGGCGTATCAATCCCGTAGTGGCACGGACCGGTAATCGGCGGAGAGGCCAGCCGCAGGTGCACTTCACGCGCACCGGCCGAGCGGATCATGTGCACCAGGCTCTGGCTGGTGTTGCCCCGAACCAAGCTGTCATCCACCACGACCACCGACTTCCCCCGGATGACGTCGCGCACCGGATTGAACTTGATCTTGACCTTGGCGACCCGGTGATCCTGGGTGGGATTGATGAAGGTTCGGCCGACGTAATGGTTCCGAATCAGCCCGTTCTCCAGCTTGATGCCCGAGATCTCGGAAAAGCCGAGGGCCATGGCGTTGGAGCTGTCGGGCACGCTGAAGACCACTTCGCAGCCCGGTGCCGGCTGCTCCCGCGCCAACTGGCGTCCGAGCTCGCGGCGTACCCGGTCAACCGATTCTCCGAAGACGGTGCTATCCGGTCGCGCGAAGTACACCAGCTCGAATACACAGCGGGTGACCGGTCGAGGTGAGAGTCGGGGTAGCTCCATGACCTCACCGTCTTCGATCCGCAGGAAATCGCCCGGCTTGAGCTCGCGTACCACGGTGGCGCCTAAGAGGTCGAGCGCGCAGGTCTCCGACGCCACGATTGCACCGGGGCCCAGACGGCCAAGCACCAGAGGTCGAAACCCGCGGCTATCCACCACGGCATACATGGTTCGCCCGACGGTAAGAATCAGGCTGTAGGCCCCGTCAACCTGCTCCAGGGCGTCTCGAATTTGCCTGTCCACCGTATCGGCTTCGGAGCGGGCAATGAGATGGACCAGGACTTCGGTATCGGTGGAGCTGGTGAAGATCGCACCGCGCTCTACCAGCTCGCGTTTGAGCTCGGCGGCGTTGATCAGGTTCCCGTTGTGCGCGATGGCGAGCGGACCGCAGCGGGTGTTGACGCTGCATGGCTGAGCGTTGGCCAGCACGGTGCTGCCAGTGGTCGAGTACCGGGTGTGACCCACCGCCACGTCGCCGGGGAGCCGCTCGAGGAGCGCGTCATCGAACGTCTCCGACACCAGCCCCATGCCGCGATGTGAGGTCGGCCTTCCCCCCTGGTCTACCGCCACGATGCCGGCACTCTCCTGGCCTCGATGCTGCAGCGCGTACAGCCCCAGGTACGCGAGCCGGGCCGCTTCGGAAATTCCAGAGACCCCGATAATGCCGCACATGCCTCTACTCTCCCGCGGAGCGGTCTACGTCGGCATGCTGCATCCGACGCGGAATCGCCTCGAAATAGGTCTTACGCAACGATTGCACGCCCCAAGACAACACTTGTCCTCGGGCCTCGAGTTCCAGCTTATCCTCCGCTCGTCCTACCCGGCCGGCCCGGAATACCGGCACCTGGTGCTGCTCACAGAGTTGGCGCAGGCGCTCGACCTCCTCCGTGCCGCACGACACCACGGCCCGTGCGCCGTCCTCGGCGAACAAGAGTTGCTCCAGTGTCGTGTCCCCGCCGTAGCCGTCCAGGGAGAGGGTGGCTCCGAATCCCCGTGCGGCATACCCCGACCCGACCGCTGCCTCGGCGACCGCAACCAGGAGCCCGCCCTCGGAGCAGTCGTGGGCGGAGTGGAGCAGCCGCTGCGCGGCGGCGGCGATCAGTACTTCCTGTAACCGGCGTTCGGCGGGGAGATCTACGGTCGGCGCCTGACCCCCGACGAAGCCGAGGATTTCTGCCCAGTACGCCGAGCCGCCCAGGTCTCCACGGGTGGCACCCAGGATCAAGATCTCGTCGCCGGTGTATCTGAAGTGGCTGGGGACCCGATGATCGACCGGCTGCAATAGCCCCACCATTCCGATGGTGGGGGTGGGATCGACCGCACCGGTGGGACTCTCATTGTAGAAGGAGACGTTCCCGCCGGTCACCGGCGTATCGAACGCCCGGCAGGCATCGGCGATGCCGCGACAGGCCTCTCGAAATTGAAAGAAGACTTCGGGCTTTTCCGGATTGCCGAAGTTCAGGCAATCGGTAATTCCCACTGGGCGCGCTCCGGTGCAGGCAATGTTCCGAGCTGCCTCGGCGACGGCTGCCTTGCCGCCCTCGTACGGCTCGAGGGCCACCAGTCGCGGGTTGCAATCGACGGTCACCGCGAGCCCGAAGTCGGTGCCCGGCACCCGCAACACACCGGCGTCGCCGCCCGGGCCGATGACGGTGGAGGCTTGCACGGTGGAGTCGTACTGCTCGTATACCCAGCGCTTGCTGGCGATATTGGGGCTGTCGAGCAGCAAGGTCAACGCCCGATGCCCGTCGACCATAGTACTCACCACGGGGCTCGCCGAGCGGCGCGCCCGGGTCTCCTCGCCCTCCTGAGCCTCGGGATGGTAAATGGGACAGTCTTCCACCAGCCGTTGGCCGGGAATGGCGGCGACCACCCGCCCGTGATGCCGGACCCGGAAGATGCCGTCCTCGGTGACCCGGCCGATCGGGGTCGCGCTCAGCTCCCACTTGGCGCACACTGACTGCACCTCGGGCACTCGTTCCGGCTGAGCCACCACCAACATCCGTTCCTGGGACTCAGAGAGCAGGATCTCGTAGGGTGTCATCCCCTCCTCGCGGGTGGGGACCAGCCCGGTGTCGATTTCCACCCCGACGCCGCCCCGTGCCGCCATCTCAGCACTCGAGCTGGTGAGCCCTGCTGCGCCCATGTCCTGGATCGCCACGATCAGGCCGGAGGTGATCAGCTCGAGACTGGCCTCGAGTAGGAGCTTCTCGGTGAACGGGTCCCCCACCTGGACCTGGGGTCGTCGGCTCTCGCTCTTCTCCGACAACTCCTCCGAGGCGAAGCTCGCCCCGTGGATGCCGTCGCGGCCGGTGCGGGAGCCCACGCAGAGGAGGACGTTGCCGACTCCGTGGGCCGCTGCCCGAATCAGGTCGGCCTCGCGGAGCAGGCCAACGCACATGGCGTTGACCAGCGGATTGCCACTGTATCCTGGGGCGAAGCCGACCTCGCCACCCAACGTCGGCACGCCGACGCAGTTGCCGTAGTCGCCCACGCCGCGCACCACGCCGGCGAACAGGTACCGGTTGCGAGGAATCTCCAGCGGACCGAACCGCAGGCTGTTGAGCATGGCGACTGGTCGTGCGCCCATGGTGAACACGTCGCGCAGGATCCCGCCGACACCCGTGGCCGCACCCTGGTAAGGCTCCACCGCCGACGGGTGATTGTGCGATTCGATCTTGAAGGCGACCGCCCAACCATCCAGCAGGCGGAGCACCCCAGCATTTTCGCCCGGACCCTGAACCACCTGCGCCCCCGAGGTGGGGAAGGTCTTCAGGACCGGCTTGGAATGCTTGTAGCTGCAGTGCTCGGACCAGAGTGCGGAGAAGATGCCGAGCTCGGTCAGGGTCGGAGTGCGGCCCAACAGCTCAAGGATACGATCGTATTCGAGCTGACTGAGGTTGTGCTCCCGGACCACTTCCGTTGTGACTTCTCGCTCGCCGGGGAACCGCTGGGCCTGAGTGAGCCCGCCGCTCAGAGTGGAAACGGTCACTTCACCCGCCGGACGGAGGAGCCTCGCAAGCTCGCAAGAGCATCGGACAACACTCGGGTGAGTAGTGCCGGGCGCTCCTCATGAGCCACGACGTCCAGCTCACCGGCATCGAGCCACATCCCGCCGCAATGCACGCAGGTCTCGATCTGGACCCCGTGATACATGCTCGAGGTGAGGTCGTAGCCATCCTTGGGACACTTCATGAAGTGGCTCTTGCGCTCTGCCTCGCGGGCAGCGGCCTCGGCCGCCTCCCGTTGCTTGCGCAGCAGCTCGGCATCCTGTTTGACGAAGTACTCGTCTTCGTTGCGGCTGGGCTTCTCAGTGGTCATCGGCTAGGAACCTTCGGCGTGGTAGTGTTGGGCTGCCACGTGGCGATCGAGGTAAAGAACCCGCGCCCGTCGGGGGAGCCGAGCAGCGGGTCGGCGACCCGCTCTGGGTGGGGCATGATGCCAACGACATTGCCGGCCGCATTGGATATGCCCGCAATGTGATTGGCGGATCCGTTCGGATTGGGCTGGTAGGGCGACCCTTCGCTGGAGGGGACATAGCGGAGCACCACGCGGCCCTCGGCTTCGAGCATGCGCAGGGTGTCGTCCGAAGCGTTGAACCGGCCCTCGCCGTGGGCCACCGGCAAGCGCAGCCGACTGCCGACCGAATAGTCCGAGGTGAACACGGTATCGTTTCGCTCAACGACGACGTCTACCGGCTTGGAGACAAAGGTCAGGCCTGCGTTCCGCATCAGCGCGCCGGGAAGCAGGTGCGCTTCGCAGAGAATCTGAAAACCGTTGCAGATGCCGAGCACAGGGCCCCCCGCGGAGGCATGGCGCTGGACCGCCTGCATCACCGGACTAAACCGCGCGATCGCGCCGGAGCGGAGATAATCCCCGTAGCTGAACCCTCCCGGCAAAATGACCACCTCCGCGCCCTGCAGGTCGGTCTCCCGGTGCCAGACGAAATAGGCGTTGGCTCCGGTGTCGGCCGCCGCGCGAAGCGCATCGAAGTCACAGTTGCTCCCGGGAAACCGAACCACTGCCACGTTGACCATCAGCTGTCCTCCACCTCCAGCAGGTAGTCCTCGGTGACCGGGTTAGCGAGTAGTTTGTCGCACATCTGCCGGGCGCGAATCATGGCCTCATCCCGGGTGGACGCGCTCACGTCGAGCTCGATGGCCCGGCCGACGCGCACCGCACCGGCCTCCGAAAACCCCAACGCGGAGAGGGCGTGTTCCACGGCCAGGCCCTGGGGGTCGAGGAGTCCGGCTCGAGGCATCACTCTGACATGGACGTGAAAGCTCATCATTCCTCTGGCTTCCGGCGCCGGTCGCTCCAGGCGCCCCGCCGTTCGTGGGGGAGCAGAGCGGCAGATGGCTCGCCGCCACGGCCGCGCCGCTCATGGGCCCGCGCCTCCGGCCATTCCATCAACCCGAGAATCGTGGCGCGGGCCAGGCCAAACCCCATGTAGAAGAGCCCCAAGGGGAACAAAAAATACTCAGGCGCCAGGATTCCGCCGAGTAGAATCGCCAGGTAGACGGCGAGACCAAGCAGCCCCTTGACGCTCCGCAGGCCAATGGCCGGGAACTTGGGATACTTCACGTTGCTGACCATCAGCAGGGCCAGCAGCAGCAGCAATACGACCAACCCTTGATGCTGGAGGTCGAGATAGGCGAGCGATGCCCGATACCATTCGGTCTGGCTGAAGGGATAGTAGACCGCGAGGGTGCACCCTGCCGCGGGTGATGGCATTCCGGTGAACCAGCCGGTGGAAGGCTTGCCCGCTGAAACCACATTGAAACGGGCCAGCCGGAGCGCGACCGCGGTGACGTAGATGTAACACAGAATCCAGGCGAATCGGCCCGCACTTGCGAAATCGAGGAAGTAGATGAGCAGCGCCGGCGCCACCCCGAACGAGATCACATCCACCAGCGAGTCGAGCTCGGCACCGAAGCGGCTGCCGGTATTGGACAGGCGCGCCACCCTCCCGTCGAGCATGTCGAGGATCGCGGCGAATACGATGAACCATCCGGCCCAGCGAAAGTTGCCGTTGAAGGCCGAGACGATCGACCAGAAACCGAAGAAAAGATTGCCCAGCGTAAAAGCGCTCGGCATGACGATCACGACGTGACGCATGGAAGGGCGTCGCAGGCCCTCGCGTCGAGGAATCAATTCCATTCGGCCACCACCGTCACCCCGGCCGTGGTGGTCTCCCCGGTACGTGCCAGTATCCGGGTTCCCAGCGGCAGGAAAAGGTCAACCCGCGAACCGAAACGAATCATTCCCAAACGATCGCCCTGTTGCACCACCGCGCCGACTGGATGGTCGGTAACGATTCGTCGCGCGATCAGTCCGGCGATCTGACGAATCAGCACTTTGCCGCGTGGGGTTTCCAACCCGATCGATGCCTGCTCATTGTCCAGACTCGACTTCTCTGCTCCGGCGTGCCCGAACGTCCCAGGGTTGTAGTGACGGTACCCGATAGTCCCACTCGTCGGGTAGCGGTTCACATGGCAGTCGAACACGTTCATGAAGATCGAGATCCGAACGGCCCGGGCCCGCAGGAATACGGGCTCGTCGATCTCCACGATGCTGACCACTCGCCCATCGGCTGGCGCTGCGATGAGGTGCTCTCCCTTGGCCCACACTCGTATCGGATCCCGAAAGAACGCCACCACCCACACGGCTACCGGGAGCCAGACCACCGCCGCGGCCCACCAGAACAGGCCGCCTCGAGCACACGCCAACCCAATCAGTGCGACAGCGACTGCCCAGGCGCCGGCAATCAACCAGCGACCTTCGGGCGCCGTGCGGATCACGCGTCGTCCCCGAGCTCCCCACCGGTGATCAGCCGGAATGCATCGAGGTAACGCCGACTGGTCGCCTCGACCACCTCGGCCGGCAAGGGCGGCGGCGGAGCTTCACCGTGCCAACGCCCATCCGCCTTGAGGCCCGCCAGGTAGTCCCGAAGCGGCTGTTTGTCGAAGCTTGGCTGACTGCGTCCAACCTGATACCGCTCAGCCGGCCAGAACCGGGACGAATCGGGAGTGAGCACCTCGTCGATCAACCGGAGGATCCCCGCGGAGTCGGTGCCGAACTCGAACTTGGTATCGGCGATGATGATTCCGCGAGCCTGCGCATGATGCCGGCCGGCGCCATACACCGCAAAGCTGGCATCCCGCAGCCGAGTGGTGAGCTCCCGGCCGATGGCGTGTGCCATCTGTTCGAAGGTGACGTTCTCGTCATGGCCGGTCTCCGCCTTGGTGGCGGGGGAGAAGATCGGCGGATCGAGCCGGCCACTCTCGGCCAGTCCCGCCGCTAGAGGCTCGCCGGCGAGGGTGCCCGACTTGCGATACTCGGCCCAGGCAGAACCCGACAGGTACCCGCGAACCACGCATTCGAACGGGACCGGTGTGGCTCGGCGGACCAACATGGACCGGCCGGCGATCTGATCCCGATGACGTGCCAGGACCGGCACTCGTGCGAGGATCTCCTCCGTCTTCGCGGTCACATAGTGGGAAGGAAATACCTCGCTCAACTGCTCGAACCAGAAGGCGCTGATCTGGGTGAGCACCGCGCCCTTTCGGGGGACAGTCTCGCGCATGACCACGTCGAAGGCGCTGACCCGATCGCTCGCGACCAGGAGCAGATGCTCGGGATCAATTTCGTACACCTCGCGTACCTTCCCCCGGCGCAGCAGCGCCAGAGGCAAGCGACTCTCGGCCAGCGCGGTCATACCTGAACCTCCGCGGTCTCGGCTTCGGCGGCCAGCGGGCGGGCGCGCTCCAGCAATGGATGAAGGTATTCATCAAGGAATTCCGGCACCTGTCGTGCAGCCCGGCCAGTGTAATTCGCGGGATCGAGCTCCGCCTGAAGCGCCCCGGCAGGCACAGCCGAAAACGCCGAATCAGTCGCCAGGCGTGCCAGTAGATCATTGGGTGCGCCCCGGCTCACGTCCTCCGCGACGGCAAGGCTGTGCCGCCGGATCACTTCATGTAGCGTCTGCCGGTCTCCGCCAGCTGCCACTCCCAGCATGAGCCACCGCTCGGTGGCCATAAATGGCATCTGGTCAGCGACGTGGCGGCGGATCACGTCTTCGCGGACCTCGAGGCCCGCCGCAATGTTGGTGGCGAGAATCAGAATGGCGTCCGCGCCAAGGAAGGCTTCAGGAAGCGTGAGCCGCCGGTTGGCGCTGTCATCCAGAGTCCGTTCCAGCCACTGGCTGGCCGCGGTATGAGCTGCGTTGGCATGCAGGGAGATCACGAAGCGCGCCAGCCCCGCGATGCGCTCCGCGCGCATGGGGTTGCGCTTATACGCCATGGCGCTGGAGCCGATCTGCTCCGACTCGAAAGGTTCCAGCAACTCGCCTTCGTGCTGGAGCAGGCGAAGGTCGCCCGCCATCTTGCCGGCTGATTGTGCCAGCCCGCTCAGCACATCCAGCACCATGCTGTCCGCCTTCCGGGGATAGGTCTGCCCAGTAACGGCGAACTGCTCTCGGAAGCCCAGCTTGGCGGTGACGCGCCGTTCCAACTCGCGTACCTTAGCATGGTCTCCGCCGAAGAGCTCGAGGAACGCCGCCTGAGTGCCGGTAGTGCCCTGACAACCCCGGAAGCGCAGCGTCTCCAGCCGATGGCAGACTTCCTCCGCGTCGAGGGCGAAGTCCTGCATCCAGAGCGTGGCTCGTTTCCCAACGGTGGTAAGCTGCGCCGGCTGGAAGTGGGTGTAGGCCAGACAGGGAATGTTTGCTGTGCGCCGGGCAAATCCCTCGAGCGCCGCTAGCACGGCAATCAGTCGCCCCAGCAGAATTCGCAGCCCCTCACGCATGACGATGAGGTCCGCGTTGTCGGTGACGAAGGCGCTGGTGGCACCCAGGTGGAGGTAGGGGCGAGCCACGGGCGCCTGATCGCCGAAGGCGTGAATGTGCGCCATTACATCATGCCGGAAGCGCCGCTCGTACTTCGCCGCCGCCGCGAGATCGGCGTCGTCCAGATGAGCCCGCATCTGGGCTATGGCCTCATCGGAGATGGCGAGCCCCAGCTCTCGCTCCGCCTCGGCGAGCGCTAACCAGAGCCGACGCCACAGTCCAATGCGATGGGGCTCTCCCCAGAGAATCTGCATCGCCGGAGAGGCGTAGCGGATGCCGAGCGGAGAGCGCCAACGATCGTCGGTCATCGAAATACCAAGTCGGTAAAGGTGACCTGCCCATCGCGCTCGAGATACACCCGGACCACCTGACCCGAGCGGACGTTGAGCAGATCGGCTACCTGCGAGGCGCTCCGCACCGCGGTTCGGTTGATGGCCAGAATGACATCGCCGGCCTGGAGGCCAGTGGCCCGGCTCACCTGGGGTGAGATCCGGAAAATGAGAGCGCCCTTCTCACTTCGGATGCCGCGCTCGGCCTGAATCGCCGGCGTCACATTGATGAGCTGGAGCTCCTTGAGCACGGTGTACTTCTCGGCCGTCACCGTCGGCAGGTCTCCTGTCACGATGCGCCGTTTGCCGGTGCGGTCCCCGGTTCGCACCGAGAGATCGACGGCGTCGCCGACGTGCAGATCCAGTTTGACGGCCTCCCAGTCGAGGTAATTCCGCAGTCGGCGCCCATTGGCTTCGACCAGCACGTCGGCGGGCCGAAGTCCCGCCCGCGCGGCCGGCCCGTCCGGCGTCACGCTGGCGACCGACACTCCGCCGGCGCTCTTCCACTCGCGCATGGCGGACGCGCCCTCGACCTCGAGCCCCACCCAGGCCCGGCGGACGGTTCCGTTCTTGATGATTTCGTCGGCGACTCGAAGCGCACGTTCGATCGGAATGGCGAATCCCAGGCCCACCGAGCCGCCGCTGCTGGAGAAGATCGATGAGTTGATGCCGACGACCTCGCCCAAGGCGTTGGTGAGCGGTCCTCCCGAATTGCCGGGATTGATCGCAGCATCGGTCTGGATCATGTCGAGATAGAGACCCGTCTGATCGCCGCTCGGCAGGATATTTCGATTGGTGGCGCTCACCACACCGACAGTTACCGTGGGCTCCGAATTGCCCAGCAGGTATGCATAGGGGTTGCCCAGGGCCACGACCCACTCGCCGATCATCAGATCAGTGCTCCGTCCGGGTGCGATGGTGGTGAGTCCCTGCCGGTTCACTTGAAGGACGGCGATATCGGTGATGGGGTCTTCCCCCAGAACTTTCGCCGGCAGGTCGCTGCCATCGGCCAGGGTCACGACCACGCGCTCGGCATTGGCGACCACGTGCTGATTGGTGAGCACGACACCGTTAGGGCGAATCACAAAGCCGGTACCGTAGCCCTGGACCAGCCGGGCGCCCTCCGGGACGAAGAAAAAATCCCAGGGTGATCGGGGTGCGGCCTCCTGGCGGGATGTGACGTTAATCGACACCACGGCCCCAGAAGCCCGTTCGGCGGCTGCGACCAGCGCCGTCCGCCGCGACTCGGTGGTGGCAGTCTGGGTCTCCGACGTGCGGGCCGCAGCCTGGGCTCCGGCACTGGTGACCCTGACTGGCGGCGAGCCGGCATCCCTGCAGGCGGTGACCGCGAGCAGGAGCCACACAGCCAGACTAACTCGGCTCGATCGCGGCATGAGCCTCCAGCGCAAGGTCCGCATAGACTTCGTGCGGATAGGTTGCGGTGACGAAGTACAGGCCCTGAGGAGGCGCCGGTGGACTAGTCTCCTGGTTGTCTCCTCGTTCGAGCAGCATCTCGATCTCGCTCAGAGGTCTCCGTCCGAGCCCGACGTCCACCATGGTACCGACCAGCATCCGAACCATGTGATGCAGAAAGCGGTCGGCTTCGACCTCGAAGCTGAGGCCGCGTCCCTCGGGTCGAGCCGTCCACTCGGATCGGTGGAGATGGCAGCGATAGTGGGGCTTTGGGCCGCTCTTGGCCGCGAAAGCAGTGAAGTCGTGCTTCCCCAGGAGCAGCATGGCAGCGGTGCGGAGTGCGACCTGGTCTAGCGGCCGGCACACCGCCCATTCGTAGGGATGGCGGAACGGGGAGGCCGCGGCCTCATCCAAGCCGAGAACGTATCGATAGCGGCGAGAAAGGGCACTCTTGCGGGCATGGAACCCAGGCACCATGGGAGACAATGCCTGAACCCAGCAGTCCCGCGGCAGGAGCGCATTCAAGGCGCGACGCAATGCGGGCGTTGCCCAGGAGTCCGGAGCGGAGAAGCTCACCCCCAGCGCCAAGGCATGCACCCCGGCATCGGTTCGGCCGGCAGCGTGGGCAACGGTCGCGCGGCCAAACAGGTGCTCCAAAACCCGCTCGAATTCTGCTTGAACTGAGCGCCCAACCGGTTGGCGCTGCCATCCGACGAAGTCGGTGCCGTCGAACTGCAGCGTGGCGAGGAAGGTCCGGCTCATCGGCCCGGAATCTAGCCTCCTGGAGACCCTCGAGCAAGCTACGCAAATCATTGTCATGATTGACAAAAGGGCGTTTCACCGGATACTGTATTCCTCGCTCCCCAGACCCAGAACCGACCGCTCCTGGCGATGACCTACGACGCCCCGCTCCGCTCTGCGATCCAGCAACTTGCCCTGGGAGCCTCTCTCACCGAAGAAGAGGCCGCTGCTGCCTTTGGTGTGGTCATGCGGGGCGAGGCCAGTCCGGTGCAGACGGCGGCGCTGCTCATGGGGCTGCGGTCGAAGGGCGAAACCGCGGACGAGCTCGCCGGAGCGGCCACCGCGCTTCGCCGTGCGATGGTGCGGCTGCAGGTAGATGAAGGAGGCGCGCTGGTCGACACCTGTGGCACCGGCGGGGGCAGGGTGGGGACGCTCAATCTCTCCACTGCGGCCGCGTTTGTCACCGCGGGCGCCGGAGTGGCGGTAGCGAAACATGGAAACCGGAGCTACACCTCCCGGTGCGGCTCCGCGGACGTCATTGAGGCGCTCGGGGTCGAGGCAACGCTTCCACCGGGCGCGGCCGCAGAGGTGCTGCGCCAGGTTGGAATGGTGTTTCTCTTCGCGCCGAACTACCACCCTGCCATGCGACACGTAGCTCCCGTCCGCAGAGAGCTAGGAGTGGCCACGATCATGAACCTGCTGGGCCCGCTGGTGAATCCGGCCGGCGTCACCCGCCAGGTGATCGGGGTGGCGGACGGGGACCGCGCCTCGTTGGTAGCGCAGGCGCTCGCGCGACTCGGGGCGGCGCATGCGCTGGTGCTGCACGCGGCAGTGGGAATGGACGAGATCAGTCCCAGCGGAGCCACTCGGGTGTGGGAAGTCCGGAACGGATCGGTCGAGCACTGGGAGATCAATCCCGCGGATTACGGGCTACGATGCGATGATCTGATGAGCCTGGCTGGAGGCGAACCGCCGGAGAATGCCGAACGAATCGAGCGGTTGCTCGAGGGACATTCGGAAGAAGCGCTCAGATGTGCGGTGCTGCTCAATGCCGCGGCGGCGCTCTATGTTTCGGGAAACGGATGGTCCTTCGGGGAAGCCGCCGAACGTGCGGCAGCGGCACTGGATGGAGGTACCGGAGCGGAGGCCTTGGCGAGACTGCGTGCGGCGGCGCCGCGCGTGACCGCGCCACGAGCGACAGCGCCATGAGCGACCGGGGATGCCCGGCCGCGCGTGCGATCAATATTTCCGGATTACCCCGACGACCACGCCCTGAATCAGCACATCTCGCTCCTGAAATCGCATTGGCTGCATCGAGGCGTTGGCGGGCTGGAGCCGAATCCACCCTCCGGGCTCCCGGTAGAACTTCTTGACCGTTGCCTCCGTGCCGTTCACCAGGGCGATGACCATTTCGCCGTTCTCGGCGGTTTGCTTGCCGTGAACCACGACCACATCGCCATCCAGGATGTGTTCGTCGATCATGGAGGTGCCCTGCACCTTGAGAGCGTAATTGGGGCCGCGACGGGGCAACATCTGATCCGGGACCGGGATGGTCTCCTGGTGCATCAGGGATTCGATCGGTGTGCCGGCCGCTACTTTGCCGAGCAGAGGAATCTCGCTGGCTGCGGATGTGCCTCGCGGCGGTAGGACCTCGATGGATCGGCTCTCGTTATACGAGCGGCGGATGTAGCCTTTGCGCTCGAGATTGGTCAGATGCTCATGCACGGTAGCAAGCGATTGGAACCCGAACTGCTCGGCAATTTCCTCGAAGCTCGGGGCGTATCCCTCATTCTGGATATGACCCTGCAAGTAGGCGAGGATTTCGCTCTGACGCTTGGTGAGGGGCATGGCTGTCCTCAAAGTTTCGGGTCGCAGATTTAAAGAGTCTTTGGTCGTTAGTCGGTGGTCTTTGGTCTGTCCCCCATGGAGGCTGGTCGGGCCCGACCAAAGACCAA